>DSDE01000144.1 GCA_011049095.1 Fidelibacterota bacterium | reverse complement strand
GTCAGAAGGAGACCTAAGATGTCAATAGAGATAACCCACGCTCAAGCTCGTCAAGTGCGTCAACAATTGTTAAATGCTCCAGTCGCTCCTGGAGTTTATTCACACTTTATTAACGCAGGCACAGATAAATTGTTGACTATTTTAGAAAAGCAGTATTTTCAGAGCGATCTTGCAGAAGGTGCATCATGCTTTAAATACCTGGAGGGTGATTATGGTACGGGGAAGACGCAATTCATACACAGTTTGGCACAGACAGCAAATAACAATAATATTGTAACAGCGATTGTTAACATTGGCCAAGAATGTCCATTTAACTCTCCTAAGGCCATATTTAAAGCCATTATGTGTTCTTTCCTACCGCCAAAACCAGGGGACAATCCGTTTCCCGAAAAAGGGATTGAAGTTCTCATTTTGGATTGGGTTCAACAAAAGCTTCAAGAAATGGGTTCGGGCGACGGTGGACACGTGCCCGATGCCATAAGGCGAGAGATCGAGAGACTCCTTGGGGGACTATGGACCGGTGCTCCGGATCAACAAATGGCGAGCGCACTTTCCGGATTAGGACGCCGACTTTTAGCTATTGAGTGCGGGTCAAATCACACCGTTGTAGATCAAGAATTGATTTCCTGGCTGAGAGGAGACGCAGTAAAATCAAAGGCCCTTAAAGATCAATTTGGATTATACGAATCGGTTCGTGATGAGACAGCATTCAGGCGATTGAAAACAGTTATCGGATTTCTTAGGAAGCGTATGGGATACCAGGGGTTTTTTGTAGCTTTTGATGAAGGGTACCGCACATCATCCTTTCGGCGCGGTAGTGTCGCACAGAGGCAAGCAATTGAAAACATGCTGACTATGATCAACGAGAATGCTGAGGGGCAGTTCGCTGGAGTGATGTTTTTATATTCAGCAACCCCTGATTTGCGAAATGATGTTATCAGCAGAACATACCAAGCACTGAACGACAGAATTGGAACTGTAGCTTGGCTGCCTGGTTGCCCTATGACGCCTCTCATAGTCTTGGACGAATACAATAAACCTGAGATAATGGTTCAAATCGGTGATCGTCTTTTAGATGTCTTTGCCAAAGCTAGTAATTTATCGTGGGATCAAACAATCCAAAAACAAAATCTCGAGAATATCGTTGAAGCAGAGATAAATAGATGGGCGCCTCTGAGGGTACCACTTAGAAATTTTGTCTATCATTACTGCCATTTTCTTGTACAGCAAGAAAATACCCAACATCTCGTTACTCCTGAAGATGCATTGGCCTTCGTCGAAGGTCAACGAGTCCCCGAGAGGGAGGATAATTAATGAAGCTTTCAGCCGGCACACAGGTTCAACATGAAGATTTTGGTTTCGGTACAGTCCAGCAGGTTGTCGGGGATATTGCAGTCGTCCAGTTTTATGGAGAAGATTTTGAGGTCGCTATTGGTGAGCTTAGGACTAATGAGGAATTTCAAGGCCGCACAGCCGTAAATCGTCACAAACAGAATGAGCGTAAGGTCGCCTTCCGCAGAGCATTTGAGGCCATCAACATGGGAATCGTCCCCCCGGAACCAGTTGAACTCATTGAACTCACCATGGGTGGCGGGAAATATTCAGAAAAAATCAATTTATGGCTGAGCGAGGCCGAAAAAAAGGGTTTATGCAAAGTTATTTTCGGGAATTACGGTACTGGAAAATCCCATTTTTTACATCTTGCGAGGGCGATCGCTCTTGAAGCAGGATGGGTTGTTTCTTATCTGGAATTTGACCCAAAAGCTGCCGACCCTGCAAAACCTCATTTGGTTTATCGCAGCCTTATGAGCAATTTACATTTTCCAGAGAGAGAGGACGGAAGTCGCATTGACGGCTATATGGGATTCGTAAGGGAAATCCGTAATAGCTGGCTAAAAATCCGGGATCTTCCTCATTTTAAATCATCGCCATGGTTCAAAAACGGCTTTGAAGCATTGATTACTGAGCCGCATAGTGACGAACAAGAATATCTTGATGCTTGTGGCTGGCTTTTTGGACAGAACAACGCCCTTCAAACTATTCGTCGCATAGCCAAATATGCTCGTCTTGCTCCACGCGCTATTCCTAACATGCCAAAAATAAAAGAAACAGCTGAGATTTACGTACATCATTTAGT
>DSDE01000348.1 GCA_011049095.1 Fidelibacterota bacterium | reverse complement strand
TCGACTCCGCTCAGTGACCGCACTTCGACCCTTCGACAAGCTCAGTGCGGCGCAGCTCAGTGACCGGGGCTGTCACAAATTCGGGGAAGATTCTGCCTGAAGGTCCGGACCAATCGGGATGGAAAGCTGGATTTGGGAGAGGATAAACAGCTGTACAACAGCGAGGAAGACTCCCCTCGACTCTCCCGATGGATCGGGACAGGCTCTCTTAGAGGGGGAGTCGTACCAAAATCATTGTCGTAGGCTTCCGTTTTGTATTCCTCATCATACCACGTCTCTTTTCCACCTCCAACACAATCTTCTTTTTCCCGACCCCGTGAAAGAATATTTCACAGGGCGTGAATGCCCGGATTAAATCAGCCAGCATAATGAAGTTTGCGCATAGAAAAATTTTATTTAGGACAGATGTGTTTATCAATCAATTTCATCTTAATGTCAACTTGATCCGCTGGCGGCGGAAAATTAGAGATTGTTCAGATGTATCTTGATTTCTGCTATAACAGATTTTCCTTGGCGTTTCGCTTTTCGTCAAGTAATTCTGGATTTTCAAAGAATCTCACAATGGCGCTGGCAATCATCCCGCCTTGAGCGCCGTCATAAATCCGGTGATCAAGGGTGGCGGCCAGAGGCAGAATGTCTCGAATGACAATCTCACCATCTCGCACAACCGGTTTTTTTTCCACTTTCCCCATAATCAAAACAAGGGGCAGATTGGAAGCAGGAAAGAGGGCGGCAAATCCAAAATGGAGATTATGGGTGCCGATATTGGAAATCATAGCAGAACCGAAGCTATTGGCATCAATCTTCATTCTTTTCAAGGGAAAACCCATCGTCACCGTAATAAAGCGGATCAGAACAAATACCCATCGTCGAAGGGGCCAGGGAATTTTTGCCAGGGCATACTTATTTTTTGTCACGCCGCTCTCCTCTTTGTTACGGGTCTTCTTCACCTTTTCCCCCATCTCGGCACAAATTTCATCAATGGTCTTTTCATCAATCCGTCTAATGACAAAGCCTCCCATCTCCTGTTTCTCCGGCATATTAACAGAGATAAAAATATCCATAGTAGGTCTGGGATATGCCTTGCCCCGCTTGATATAGGCATTGACATGTGGCGCTTCCTCCATAATGGCCCGGCCCAAAACACCGGCAAAAAACTGAGTCATCGTCACCGGAATTCCTGCTGCTTTTTTCTTCTCGATAAAAACCAAAGCTTTGGTGGCATCGACCTCAAAGGTTCCATAAGAACGGGCGTCAAGCGCTGGCTTGTAGATTACCGCGGCCATTCTTCTCCATGGGGTATCGAATTTTTCAAAACGCATTTGATTCTCCTTGATTGCTTTTCTGATTTCTCAACTGATGGCGATATTGATTTCTCAATTCAATAAAAAAATAATCATAAAGGCTGCTCTTAAAATCTGGGAAACTCCAGTCATAGGAATGAAAACGTTTGGAATAAAAATGCTTTACTGGATCGGCGTAAATTCCCTTGCCTACAGCGATTTTTTGCCGACCATATTTGGCAGAGGCCAAGACGACCTTATCAAGGTCCAGATAACCTGGGTCAATATTGACGCATCGCTGCCCATTGGCCATAAAATGCTCCTCCAACTGATTGGAAAGCGCTTTGATATCTGCCAGACTCTCAGGCGATATCAAAGTATAAAACCCGGCAAACCATCGCGTGAGCATCTTCCCCATTTCATTTTCATAATAATTGGTGCTGTCAAAGAGATGCAGATCGCTGAATTGGTCAATTTCTCCCCAAACAGATACGAGAAGCTGCTCAATTTCCCGCTTGCAGAAGCGATTATTCTGAATGATTCCACAAAAAAGCTTAACCGGCTGATAAGTTCTGTTTTCCACAAGGGATAAGATAGTATCTTTCACACGGAAATCCAAAATATGATGGCATAAGCTCCAAGTCATTTTTTTTGGAATAGAATTTTCCCGCTATTTATGTCCTTTCAATCTTTGTTATTTTCTTGAGAATGTCTCAACATAGCAGAATATATGCGTCTCAGGATTTGGAGAATTTCCAGATAAGCAGATTCTAAAAGATCAGCCCCAAACTATTTTATTTTTATTATGAGCATAGTCGCCGTGAACGTCTGATTTTTGCCCACTGCTGTCCTAAATAATCTA
>DSDE01000298.1 GCA_011049095.1 Fidelibacterota bacterium | reverse complement strand
TCTGAGCTTTGACCTGCGATAAATGAAATTCTACAATTTTAGTAAAGAGGCAATAATGAAAAGACTTAATAGATATGCTATGGCAGCGGCTCTCATAGCACTCGGCTTTAGTGTCGCACCAGCCGATGAACTCAAGCAAATTACAGTGGGAAACCTTCATAATTGGTTCAGCAGCTCCGGAAATGAAAGGGAATCAAGCGGCCCCGTAGGCACGGCCATTGATGGTCTGGATTATCCAGCGCTCTATCGCCATCAGGATATGCAGGCAGCCAAAGCCATCTGGATTGGTGCACGGGATTATCAAGACCCCATCGTCAATCAGACTTTTGACTATAAAGTCGTAGGCAATGGTCCGCGTAAAGTTGATGAACTGGCCGGTTTTATGCCGGAAAAATTTCTCCTTTATGGCCGGTTTGAAAAACCCCTTGTCCTAGTGGATGGCTTGACTGCCAGCGCCATACAGTTTACCGATGACGTTGATATTGTTGATGAAAATCTCACAGTTGACCGAAAATTGCTGAATGTGGTGAATACCAGTATGGGAATAACAATGCAGCGCACCATCTACTACAGCACTCATCCTGACTACGATAATCTGATGATACATGATTATACCTTTAAAAATACCGGCATCTACAACCGGGAAGGCGCAATCAATAGTGATAATTTTCTTAAAGATGTCTATTTTTTCTATCAATATCGCTATGGCTGTGTGAAAAATGCCGCTGACTATTATCTGAATGTAGTGCCCCGCTCAGCCAAATGGGGCCGCAATCAGGTCAATGATTTTATCTTTTCACCATATCGCGCCATTATGTCGTGGAATGGATTGCATCACGATAGCGGACACGATAATCTTGGTGCGCCCGCCGTCAATACAGATGGACATCTGGTCTCGCCCAATTTTGGCGGTGTGGTCATTTTACATGCTGATAAAGAGCCCAATTCCGGCGTAGATGATCCATCACAGCCCAGCACCAGCTACTATCTGGGCAGCGACAATCCTGTGAATACCCCCCAGGAGCAGTTTAATGCCACGCTAATGAGCAATCAGTACCAGAAAATGGCTGCAGGACACCCTGATCTCACCCATGCACAAGATATAGAAGCCAGTGGTAAAGCCGCCAGCCAATGGGGTGATGATAATGGCGGATATTCAGCCACTATGGGATTTGGCCCTTATCAAATGGCTTTGGGCGACAGTATCCGCATCGTATGGGCAGATGGCATTGGCCGCATCAGCATGGAAAAAGCCCGCGAGGTGGGATTCAACTGGCTCAAAACAACAGGCAATTATATCATGCCAGACGGCAGCTCTGTCACCGACCCTGATGCCTATAAAAATGCGTGGTTTTATACCGGCAGAGACAGCCTAATGAAAATGTTTGGCGCAGCAACATCTCTTTGGGAAAATAATCTCAGCACCCCGCTCCCCCCAGACCCACCTCAATGGTTTGAGGTGCAGTCAGGCGGAGATCGCATCATTCTCAAGTGGGAGAAAAATGCCGAAAGCCAGGAACACTTTGGCGGATACCGTATCTACAGAGCGCTAATGGAGCGGGATTCCACCTATCATCTGATTTTTGAATGCGGCCTGGAGACCAGTGAGAGTATTGTGAATGAATACCACGATAAAACGCCTCAGCGCGGTTTCGATTACTATTACTATATCGAAAGCTTTGATGATGGCTGGAGCGGACAAAGCCTGGCTTCCAGTAAATTCTATACTTTGACAGCCGAGCCAGCCTATCTGCGCAGACCTGCCAAAGATGAGCTTGACGAAATCCGCATCGTACCCAATCCCTACAACGTAAGGGCTAAACATCTGCAATACGGAACTGGCGATGGAGAAGACCGCATCATGTTTTTAAACCTTCCCCCCTACTGCACAATAGACATCTACACCGAGCGGGGAGACCTGATCAAATCAATAGACCATTTTGATGCAACCGGTGATGAAGCCTGGAATCAGGTAAGTTCAACCCGCCAAAATATCGTCAGCGGTATCTATATCGCCCACATCAGCACACCGGATGGCCGCACCATAAATAAAAAATTTATGATAATTCGCTGATTTTAAATGGGACTTTTGCTCAATCAGTCGCAAAACCTATTATGCTATTGCTTAAACAGTCATAAAATTAACTATGTAT
>DSDE01000467.1 GCA_011049095.1 Fidelibacterota bacterium | reverse complement strand
GTTATGCTTCCAACAATAATTTTTGGCGCTGCTCAAGCCCTGAATATTCCCAGTTTACAGACTATTTTGGCCAAAATGGCGCCTGATAATCAACGTGGCGCGCTGATGTCTCTCAATGGTATGGTCATCAGGCTGGGGCAAACTCTGGGACCAATGATTATCGGATTTGGCTACGGGAAAAACGGTATTAACGGCGCTTACTATCTGGGCGCTTTACTGGCAGCGATTGGCCTCGTTGTCGCCTTTTCACTGATTAGGAAAAACTAAATATTTTTGAGCTTATAGTCTGTGAAAATAGCTTCATTAAGATTTTAGTAAGGGTTTTTCGGGGTGGCCACAATTATCAAATCTTGAAGATTACTTCAAGTCATGATTGTCAAAATCATATTCAGGATAGAGTTTTTTCATACAATCGGGACAAATGCCGTGGCTGAAGTCAGCATCTGAATGGTCCTTTATATAGACTTCAATCTGCTGCCAATAGCCTTTATCATCGCGTATCTTTTTACAGGAAGCGCAGATGGGCAGTAATCCCCGTAGTCGTTTGACCTTCTCCAGAGCCTGGAGAAGGTCTTTGTTGATAAGCAGCAACTCTGTATGCTGATGGATGATTTCAGATTTCTGCTTTTCTGTGAGGCGCTGGTAGCTGCGTATTCGGCGCTGAATCAATATCGTGAAAATGATGGTAATCATCGCGCAGAGGCTCAGGTTAACAAAAAGCGCCTGATATATAGTGCGAATTGCTTCGGACTCATTTTGCTCTACATACATCACCCAGTTCAGCTCGGGAATATGTTTTGTGTTCAGATGAATGCTGTTGCCATTTTTACTGTATAGAATTTGTGACTCTTTTGGAGATAAGATGATATGAGCGCTTGATTGCAGTCCAGGTATATCTTTGATATTGGGAATGCTGTCATTCTGAGTCTGAATTTCCAGAATTCGGTTTCCAGCCAAATCGCTAAAATATATCTCTCTATGATATTTTTCATGATAGGATTCAATAAGTCTGAGAAAAGAGCTGATGGTGAAGCCAATTCCAGTTGCTCCGAGATATTGACCAGCTTTGTCAAAGATTTTATAGTTGATAAAAAGTGTCATTGCATCCTGGTTGGCCAGGTCGGGGTCCACATTAAGTTCATAGGGTTCATCCATATCTCTTACCCTAAAGTACCATTCATCCCGACTTTCTTCGGCTTTGATCTTTTTGAGGATTCCTTCAGAGTAATAATAATTCCTGCTTTGTTCTGATACACAAAAAGCGGTGATGGCGTTATATTCTTCTTTTGTAGAATGGAGAAAAGCGGTGATTGCTGCGATATTATTTTCACCGCTCTTTATCCAATCCTGCAAAAATGTATTATGTGCCATTGTAGGGGCAATGATAACGGGCTCCAGTAAGTCTTTTCGGATTTCGGCATAAACGTTTTCAGCCGTGAGTGGCAGAGCGTTTTGGGATATTTGTTTTCGTACCGATTCCCGGCTGATGAAAAAACTCAGCAGGCTGGTAGCCAGAAAGCCAATAATAAGAGCCGTTGCCAGCCACATAATGAGGGCTTGATTGTAGTTTGGCTCAGCTTTCGCGGCAGGGAGAGATTTTTTCTAAAGGCTTTGTTTTTCTGCTTTTTACCATAAGGGGAATATGATGATAAAGAATGAATAATTCAAGATATCCTTTTTATTGAAAAATATTTTTGAGGCTCTATTTTACAAGCATCAATTTACCGGTACGGACCTCTTGGCTGCTTGCCAGCATATAGAAATAAACGCCGCTGGATTTGCCGCTGAAGTCAAGCTGCCAACTGTGTGTGCCACCTGTAAAGAAGCCATTTTGCTTATGAAGCAACTGACCATTGAGATTATAGACACTTAAAGTCAGGTCTTGGCTGCTAGGCAATGAAAAGTGAAAAGTCGTAGTGGCATTAAAGGGGTTTGGATAAACAGGGTGGAGAATAAATTGGGATGCTTTTTCTTCTGATATGCTTGTATCATCTAGGCGGGTGAGGCGGATGGCATCAGCTCGCAAAACCATTCCGCTTTGACTGGGGCCGCTGTAATTGATAATGAGGGAGAAATTGTCGCCTTCTTTCAGTTGATATTCTCCAAGATATCGCCAGTCACCGCTCCCTTCATTTTGGTTGACGGTGTGCTCGC
>DSDE01000081.1 GCA_011049095.1 Fidelibacterota bacterium | reverse complement strand
GTATAATAAGGGATTGAACAAGCGCTTTAAAAGGTCGGTTAACGGCGCTTTTGCCTTCTAAAAGGTTGAGGATTGCTTCTGATCCCCATCTGTTTGTACGTGTTACAGGTCCGAAGTATTTGTTATAAAGAATGAGATCATTTTCTCGCCTTTGCTCATTGATGCCGCTAATCTGTATCTTGTTTTTACCACGAACTAAAAATCCATCATAGATTAGCTTACCAATATACGGCCGCCTGTCGTGGCTAAGGGCAAATACTGAACGATAATGAGGTCTCTTTACCAATTCGCCGAAAATTATCTGGGCATTGACCGAATGTCCATTTGCATTAAAAAAATCACCATTAATCGCTACAACCGGTTCGCCCAGTGATTCTGGTTGTCGTTTCAGAATACTGCTGCATCGTTCCAGGCCAGGTAGATGATCCTGTGCAAGAAGGCTTTGGATAGATAAATGAGGGTTATTAAGCTCAATTTCAGCAACAAAAACACGAGCTGGAATCTTAGTCAACACCTCGGAGAAAAAACGTACTCCGGGTGCAATCTTTTGATATGCTATGCTGCTTAGCGCCTCGGCGGATAAAGAGCTGACATTCACAATGAGTGAGAACATTGCTAGGTAAATAGAATTTTGTATGAGATGAAAGTGTGAATATTTAATAGGCACTCGCTTCATAAAGTAATTTACTTACGACTAAAGCAAATGATTAGGGAAATTATTGCCAATTTCTCTAAAATATGCTTGCATAAATGTGAGATAGGGAATTACCTTGCGTTATGGGAGATTACCCGGGATCTGGAAAAAATGAAACGAAGCAAAATAGCATAGAAGCTTTTAAAGATAAACGCTCAATTATTATCGAGCTATGGGATAGAAGAGTTTTTCATATAATCGGCATTTATTTAGGCGGAAGCTGGGCGATGCTTGAATTTGTCAGCTCTTTTTTGGTGGACAGATTTTATATGTCTGAGCAATGGATCAGCATTAGTTTTGTTTTGCTCATTTCCCTGATACCCAGTGTTTTAATGGTAGCGTGGTTTCATGGCCGGCCCGGACCTGATACCTGGAACAAAATCGAGAAAATTGGTATTCCAATAAATTTGGCGATAACAGTTGCTTTGCTGCTTGGCATCTATGGTGGGAAGGATTTAAATGCCAGAACTGAAGAGATGCGCGTACTTAATGAAAGGGGAGAAGCAGTTATAAAAACAGTTCCCAAAAGTGAATACAAAAAGGGAATTGCCATTGTGTTTAATCAGAGCAGCACCGATACAGGGATTGTAATAAATGCCCTTGATATGGTTGTGGCAGAAATGCTTTACCACGATTTGCGTCAGGAACTCTTTTTCAGTGTTCAGGACCCATGGAATCAGCAAATTCGGTTTCGACAGGAAGGCTCCGAGAGTGATGATCAGGTAATGCCTCTTACTTTGATTCGGGAACATTGCAAGCAGCAATTTCTTAGTTATTTTATCATCCCAAGTCTGACATTCTCAAATGATATGTATCATCTTAAAATTAGGCTCTACGATGCAGACAGGCTTCATCTGCTTTTAGAATATGAAAGCAGCAGTGAGCTGCCCTTCAGCCCCATAGACCTGGCAACTCGCAAAATTAAAACAGCTTTAAAAATTTCGGAAAAGCACATTGATGAGTCGACTGATCTGCCGGTTGCTGAGCTTATGACAGCTGATATGGAAGCTCTTATGGCTTACATAAAAGCAATGGAAGCCCACTTACTTTTGCATGATTATGCCTTAGCCACTACTCATATAAATAATGCTCTTGAAGTCGATGCCTACTTTGCTCAAGCGATGCTCAGACAGGTTCTCATTTATATGTTGGTGAATGATAATCAGAACCTGCACCGCCTCTATGAGCGCCTGATGAAGCTGCTCTATAAGCTCACCGGAACAGATCGTTATTATGTGAAATATTTTTACTATATGAACCGTCAGGAATATGGAAAGGGCGCAGAAATATTGACTCTCTGGAAGCGGGCTCACCCTGAAGATGACCGCCCATATTATCTGATGGCCAGAAACCACTATGAGAATGCCGGTGATTACAGGGGCTTTATCAGAGAATTGCAGCATATCGTAAATCGGGATCCCAGTCGTTTCCACTACCAGACAGATATCAGCCGAGCCTATAT
>DSDE01000374.1 GCA_011049095.1 Fidelibacterota bacterium | reverse complement strand
GCTTAATATTGTCTTCCCAAGAACAGCTCTCAAATCTACTTTGGTTTTACTCAGATTGATATGAATTTGGTCTGTATCTTCCTTTTTTGCCTCTTTTACACCAAAAAGCACCTTTTCCTGCACTTCTGGCCGGGAAATAATCTTTGAAACCCAGGTGTAAGGATAGCAGATATTCATCATTGTAGTGTTGCCACGAACCTCAATTTCCATTGAAACGACAACGACAGGTTCGCTGGCTGGCACGATCTGGACAAATTCAGGATTTGTTTCAAAGCGTTGTATCGAGCTTGTAAACTGTTTCAATGATTCCCAGTTTTTAGCAATTTCGATAACGATTTTATCAACAACCCGCTGCATAACTCTCCGTTCAATTACAGAAACAGGGCGATTATTCATTAAGAAATTACCCTGACCTCCAAATAGTTTTTCCACAATAAAAATAATCAAAGAAGGGCTGAGCTCAAGGACAAACTGGGAGTAGGGGTCATCAATTATACCAACGTATATTGCGCCGGGTGATGAGATTGACATCACAAATTCTGAATACATAATCTGGTCAATCGCCAGCAAATTCATCTCCACGATAGACCTGAGTTGGACAGAAAGAAAAACAGCAAAATTACGCACGAGCCCTTCATGAATTTTTTCTAGTAGCCTCATCTGGTCTTTGGATATGAGGTTTGGATGTTTGAAATCATAAAGCGATACTTTTCGCTTTTTTCTTTCTGCTTCAGTGGAGGTTTTTTCTCCGGTAAAGACGGTATTTAATAGGGCATCAATTTCTTCCTGGGATAAAGCTTTTCCCATAGGATCACCTCATAATTAGTTCAAAATCAATCTCGTGTAATACAGTGTATCTATCTCTCCTCCTGTCAGCAGACCATTAATAATCTTTGTCAGATCTTGTTTGCTGTCTTCATAAAAACTAACAGCCGTCACTTCAAGAACTGTACGATTACGAAAATAATTAATTAGGGCGTCTCTAAATTGCGGATCGCGGGTCTTAATCTCTTCAAGAAGCACCGTATCATTGGTCTCAATGGCCACTTCAGCCACCAGAAAGCGTCGCCCATTTGACCCTAATGTGTTAACCGTAATATTATCAATTACATGAATTTGCCCTACTGCCAGTTTGTCGTCTTTTTTTTTCTTTTCTGGCTTTTGCAGATCGCTGACTTCCCCAAGGAGTTCTTTTTCGATTTTATAGCGCTGGTATTTTGGCAAAATAAACTTCTTAGTGACAACAAAAGCGCCAGCAGCCAAAATCAGCATAAGGAAAACAAGGAGCAACGTGCGTAAAAGCCGCGATTGCCCGCCTTCGCTTTTTTCGACAATTTCTTCCGATTCTGTGTTCATTTTGTCTGCCATAGTACCAGATTACTCCTTTTTGCATCTGACGCGCATTTTCATACGCTTTTCCTTCCAAATGATGTGCCATAGTCCATCATAGTTCCATTTCTTTCTCACTTGCTAAAAATAAACCATTTTTAACGAATGATAAACATAATAGTCAAAAAAAGGAGTATTTTTTCTATAAAGAAGCCGATAAATTATTATTTGCAGGAAAATTTTTCCCTATCAGCGCCAGGTAACTAAAAATTCGACCCTGCGATTTTTCTGTCTGTTTTCTGGTGAATCATTTGGAGCTACCGGGCGATACTCCGAATAGCCGGTGGCCGCGAGAATATTTGGGGGGACTTTGCTAAAATCAATAAAGTATTTCACTACATTGAGGGCTCGGGCTGTGGAAAGCTCCCAGTTTGATGGAAATTGCGCAGTACGAATTGGCAGGTTGTCGGTATGACCTGAAACCAATACTTCTCCCGCTTCGTATCTGATTGTGCGGGCAATAATATCCAAAATCGGTCTTGCCTCCATTTTGAGGTCAGCTTTACCCAAATCAAAAAGCACCTGATCGCCCATACGGATGAGCATTCCCACATCGGTCACTTCTATCTGGATTTGGTCTTTCAGGTTTAATTGCTCAGCTAATTCCTGCAGTTTCATCATTTCTTCATACACTTCTTGTCTGCGCTGCCATTGCTCAGGTGGAATGATATTGGGAGCACTCATAAGGACGGACTGCTGACTGGGCAACACACCAAGGGCATCTTGCAAAGATTTTATAGCCGCTTCAAATTTTACTTTGTCTATGGT
>DSDE01000169.1 GCA_011049095.1 Fidelibacterota bacterium | reverse complement strand
GCACAATATAACAGGATAAAAAGAGTGATTTGCCCCATTTGGAATGATAAGGGACTTGGATGGCTTTAATTTCCCCGTCTTTGAGGCATTCCCGAAAAGAATCTGCATAGCCATTTTTGACCAGTGGCGGAAAGGTGAGGACATTTATTTTCTTAGTTGCTTCCAGAGAGGGAGAGCCGAGAATATTGAGCAGAGCCGGATTGCCATCGAGAATGTTTCCTTCCCGATCTGCAATATAGGTGCCAAGTGGTGAATTTTCAAATAGAAGGCGAAAATTCCGTTCGCTTTCCGCAAGGGAGAGTTCGGCAGCCCTTCGTTCGGTGATGTCTTCTCCAGAGCTGAAAAGGCCAATTATTTGTTTGTTGTCATCTCGCAGATAGGAATTGTGCCAGGCAATGAGGCGGGTGCTGCCATCTTTACGGCGAATCAGATTTTCAAAATAGTCCAATGATTCCAATTCTTCTTTAAATAGTCGATTATAAATAGATTGGACTTTTTCAATTTCATCTGAAACCAGGAAATTATCAAACCAGTTTTTCCCGATAATTTCTTCGCGTGAATACCCAAGAATCTGGCATCCTTTGGGATTGATGGAGCTTATTCGCTGCTCTGTATCAAGGGTGAGAAGCATAATCTGAGCTACATCCAGATATTGCTGGGCCAGGTATTTTTCATATTGATAGGCTTTTTCCACCATTTTATTCTGAGTGATGTCAGTGACAAATCCATCTATAAGGAAGCTGCCATCATCATATTGCCGGCTGATACGGGCGCTGAGGCTCAGCCAGATATTTTTACCAGAAAAATGCCGTGCTTCAAATTCAAAATAGTTTACGCTTTTATGACGCTTTAGTAGCTCGATAAAATCAACACGCCGCAAAGGCTCGACGTTTAAAATATTTTCCAAGTCATTAAAATCTGTAACCGGTTCAGCGTCAGGGGGTAAGCCTAATATCTTTGCCATCGCCGGATTAATATGCAGCGCCTTGCCGGTGGATTTTGTGCGAAAAATGCCTACTGCTGTATTTTGGAAAAGGCTACGGTACTTCTGCTCGCTTTCCTGTAGCCGTTTATAGGCCATTTCCCGGGCAAGAGTTTGGGCAATGACAGCGCTGATGGTTTCTATTGCTTGTCTTTTTTCAGGCTCCAGTATATTGCTATGATATTGGTATAGCATCAGAGCGCCGATAATATTTTTAGCCTGAACCAGAGGGATAATAGCATAGCTTTTTACTCCTTCGGGCCGGCAAGTTTCTACCATACGCATTGAAACGGAGTTTTTATCACCATAGACTGTCTCGTGCTTCATAATAAGGCGAAAGTGAGGATTTTTCTCATCGAGGGTTTTGAGCAGCTCACATTGCTGATCAACAAGGCCTATTTGATACTTCAGGAGCAATTGCCTATTTTGTTCATCCAGTGTAAAGATAGCGCCGCTTTCCATGTCAATCAGGTCTATCGCAGCCTGAAGGCTGGTTTGCAGCAATTCATCAACATTATCACAATTGGTGATTTGCAGTGTTAGTTTATGCTGCTTTTCAAGGAGGTATTGTTGTGCTTTTTCTTTGGAGATGTTAATAAAAACCGTTCGAATCTGTGTTTTATTATCTTCTTGAAAAAGATTACTGTCAATTTTTACCCAGACCGACTTTTTCTGATATTGAAGCTGTAGTTCACAACTGCTGTTAAAGCCTTCTTTTAGAAGTTGATTCTGATGAAACCAGAAAAAATCCTGGCTGTCAGGGTGAATGAATTCCGTTATTTTCCGTCCTGTCATCTCATTGGCTTCAATACCGATAAGGGCACCGAGGCTGTGGTTGGCTGAGTTGATGATATAGTCGCTGTTATAGGTGGCATATCCCACCGGGGCATCAAAATAGAGCAATTCAAAATGCTTTTTAGTTTTTTCCAGTTGTTCACGGATGCGCATCAGCTCCCAATTCTGAAATTCCAGCTCCTGGTGATAGATATTTATCTCTTCATAGATTTCTTCAGTGCTTTTCTTATGAAATTCTTTGGTTTCTTTATAGTTATTAGACAGGAGCTCTTGAATGCGTTGTTGGAGGTCTTTATTGTCTTTAGTTTTCATTGACAATACCAATCGTAAAAACCGCGCCGTCAAAATTCCCGTTTACATCGAGAATAGGCGCACCGTTAATGGAG
>DSDE01000049.1 GCA_011049095.1 Fidelibacterota bacterium | reverse complement strand
GGATATCAAAGGCGTGAACATCGAAGATCAGGATTGGAACTTTCTGAACAAGCTGAAAAAGCAAGCAGATAAATTGTCATTCTATTACTGGTATCAAACCGTGCAAATAATAACGAAGAAGTGAAATAAGAAATAAAGTCTCCAAATCACGACCTGAAAACCCTGCTTCCCCAAAATGTCAAGCCAGATCAAAGCAAATTCTAATAATAATACTCTAAATTGCCTTCAGGATCTAAAGCTTTCACTTAGGTGTGCTTGACCGAATACTTACATTTATAAAGGTCTAAAATCACATCTGTCCAAAATAAATTTTTCCATCGATAAATTAGATTACGCTGACTGCCCCGGTCACTGAGCGGAGTCGAAGTGCGGTCAATGAGCTGCGCCGCACTGAGCTTCTCGAATGTGTCGAAGCGCGGTCACTGAGCGGAGTCGAAGTGTTGCTTACTTTTGGATCAAGCCATATTAAGAAGAAAAGGATAGATGCAGTAAATGAGATTTTGGGGGATTAAACCGAGAATCCTCAAATCTCAGTTTTCAAGACACTGTAAATAAAGTGTTGTAATCAGCTTTATAGATTATTTAGGACAGCAGTGGTCTAAAATGTGAACTTTCCTTGCAGAAAAGATTCAGATGCTGTATTTTCTGAAATGAAGAAAAACTCAATTTTTAGTATGATTATACTACTGATTTGCTTTTCTGCTTGCAGCTCAGATATGCCCTGGCAAGATAGCCGTCAGTGTTTAGTGGTTGTGACAGAAGGGTGGGACAGCACTGCTGCCCGAATTTATCAATTGGAGCGGCATAATGGAGCGTGGCAGGAAATACGTAATTTCAGTGGAGTGATTGGACGCAACGGAATGGCCTGGGGACGAGGATTGCATAAGCCTCCGGAAGGTGAAAAACAAAAAATTGAAGGGGATGGTCGCACACCGGCGGGTATTTTTGCTCTTGGCAGCGGGTTTGGAAAGTTTCCTCTCCGTGGCTTAAAATGGCCTTATTTTCAGGCAGATTCAGGTCACCTTTGTGTAGATGATCCTAAAAGTCGTTATTACAATCAGATTGTTCATATGAGTGAAATTTCAGATCCAGACTGGGACAGCGCTGAGAAACTGCTCCTTTCTCCAAGTAAAGTCTATGATTTGGCTTTTGTCATTGAACAAAACAGCAATCCTGTGCAATCCGGCAGCGGCTCGGCTATTTTTTTTCATATTTGGAATGCCAGACGAAGCGGTACGGCAGGCTGCGTTTCGGTGAGCAATATCGCAGTCAGGGCGATGCTTTACTGGCTTGAACCGGAGTCAAATCCCATCATCGTGATCTTACCGCGTGAGCAGTATGAGAAATATCAGGATAGCTGGCAGCTTCCAAAATTGGCGCTGTAATGGGATTTTTTAGAAAAAAAAGCTGGGAAAGAGAACTGGCTGAGATTGGTGGAATCGCAGCGATTTTTGCTGTACTATGGCTCTTTGGCTGGCATACCGAGGTGATAGGCCGAATGCAGCAATTACTTTTGTCCAGCGGTATTATTCAGCCGAAAATAACGGCTGCCGAAAACGCGCCGGACTTTTCCTATCAGCTCAGAGTAAAGAATGATAAGGGGGAAATACTTTCAGGAGAAGATTTGGCCAATAAGGTGCTATTTATCAATCTCTGGGCAAGCTGGTGTCCGCCTTGTGTGGCTGAGATGCCTGATATTGAAAGGCTCTACAGAAAAGTGTCATCTGATAAAATTCTATTTATTATGCTGAATATTGATAAGAACCGAGAGGCAGCCGAGCGTTTTCTGGCGAGGAAAAGTTTTGATTTTCCAGTTTGGTTTCCAGCTTCGCTAATGCCGGTGGAGCTTTCCAGTCGCAGTATTCCAGTGACTTTTGTAATTTCTCCAGAAGGAAAGATTGTGGTGAAGCGTGAAGGTATGGCCAAATATAATACACAGCGTTTTCGTAATTTTTTAAAAAAGCTTGCCGAGGCTGACTGATGAAACAAGAAGCGAAAATAGAATATCCTTGTGAATGGCAGTTTGTGCTTATCGGCAGAACTCAAGCAGCCATTGAAGTGGCGGTTCAGAATGTGATGGAAGCCCAGCAGTATCAGCTAAATCCTAAAAAGCATAGTAAAAAGGGTACCTATATCTCGATGCAGCTTAATTGTATAGTCTATAG
>DSDE01000099.1 GCA_011049095.1 Fidelibacterota bacterium | reverse complement strand
TTATACCTGAGTATACCCCCAGATTGCTGGAATAGTAATTTATTTTCAGCAGTTCTCTAAAAAGGATGATTGTTCTCTGGTTTACACGCCATATTGCCCATAAATTTGTTTGGAGAAATGAAAAGATGCGCTTAAAAATCATATTTTTACCAATGCAAAGAAAATTTGTTTTGCCAATAAATCTAAATGCTTTCATTCGTTCTTTAATCAGAGAGCATATCACAGAATTTGGGTCCTTGTGTGAGGAGCAAGTGTATGGTATTGACAAATCGCGTGGAAAATTTAATGAAGAATTTGACTGCTACACTTTCAGCCAGCTTCATATTCCACATCGCCAAATAAAAGGTGATCAAATTGTGGGTGAGCAGTGCGAAGTTTCGCTTTTTGTCAGTTCTCCAAATGAACCCTTTATTTACTGTCTGATGCAAGCTTTAAGCGAGTTGGACAAAGTAATGATAGCTGATACTCCTTTTTCCCTCAGCGAGCTGGAGATTTTGCCGCCTTTAACTATAGTTTCTCCTGCTTTTTTTTCCTGTATGAGTCCAATCGTGGTAACGCATCCCAGCGATTTTGAATACATACAGTTTGCTCTGCCTCAGGATTACGATCTTTCTAAATATCTTAGTGAAATTATGCGGCTCAGATATGAGGATTGCACTGGTGTAGCGCTGCCTGAAGCAGAAATTCAACTCCAATTTGATGCCAACTATGTACTTAACAGGGGTGGAAAAATAACGAAGCTCATAAATATTCCAAATCCAGAAAATGGTGCGAATCTGCGGGTAAAAGGCTTTTTGGCGCCTATAATTCTCAGCGGTGATGAAAAGCTGATCCGATTTGCTTTTGATAGCGGACTCGGCGTGATGACATCCGACGGCTTTGGAATGCTCGAATCTCTCGGAGCCCCAGTCTGAGAATATGTTATGACCATTTAAGTTAATAAAGCAATTAAACAGAGGAGGAAAAGATGAAAAAAGCAGCAGTTGTTCTCGCAGGCTGTGGTGTTTATGACGGTGCTGAGATTCATGAGGCAGTCCTGACAATGCTGGCTCTTGACCAAAGGGATGTGGAAATGACCATTTTCGCACCTGATATTGAGCAGATGCACGTTGTTAACCATCTGGATGGCTCAGAGATGGCAGAAAAACGAAATGTCCTTGTTGAAGCTGCCCGCATCGCCCGAGGAAATATAAAAGATCTGGCACAGGGAAAAGGGGAAGATTTTGATGCAATCTTTTTTCCCGGTGGTTTTGGTGTGGCTAAAAATTTGTGCAATCTTGCCGTCAAAGGAGCAGATTGTGAAATAGACCCAGAAGTGCTGCGTTTTATCCAGGAAGGCTTGAAAAATAGAAAAGCTCTTGGCTTTGCTTGTATCGCACCAGCTATGCTGGCCAAAGCCGCCGCCTCAATAAATATTTCCCTGAATCTTACCATCGGTAATGATAAAAACACCGCTGCGACAATCGAAGTGATGGGCAGTAAACATTATAATTGTCCCACTGAGAGCTGTATTGTGGATATTGAAAACCGAGTTGTTACTACGCCTGCATACATGACTGGTCAGCGCATTTCCGAGGTGTGGACAGGCATACAAAAAATGGTGCTAGAAGTTCTGAAACTCATCTGAAATTTGACCTAATTTTCAGAAAAAAGCTTATGTTTGTCAGATTTATTATTCCTGACTTGGGATATGTATTGCTGTGATTTCCCATGAAAATCGTTTTGAAACCGTATCATATTTGTTGTATTTTTTCCGCCGTATGAGACACAAAATAATTCTCCTTATAATTTTATCTTTTATTGCCTGTCCAGCTTTGGCCGAAAATGAATTTTACCCCTATATTTTTAATCCTGGAAACCGAGAGCTGAATCCGGTCTTTCTGGTTATCAAAGCTGAGCAAAAAATGCTGCTTTTTGATTTTAGGCACGGGCAATATCCCAAGCTGATGGAATCATATCGCATTACGACGGGTCGTGTCAGTGGCAATAAACAGAGGGAAGGTGATCTAAAAACACCGGAAGGTGTCTATCGGATTATCAGACAGCTTGGAGACGAAAAATTGCCGCCAAAATATGGACCAAGAGCCTATATACTGGATTATCCCAATTTTGTGGACCGATTTTTTGGCCGGACTGGAAGCAATATCTGGATTCATGGCCGAGATG
>DSDE01000011.1 GCA_011049095.1 Fidelibacterota bacterium | reverse complement strand
TCCCCGGCTCGCTCTCGATGATTATATGCCCATGATACTGACTGACAATGCCTAAGACCTGAGATAAGCCCAAACCGGTTCCCCTCCCTATGGCTTTTGTGGTAAAAAAGGGTTCAAAAACCCGCCGCAGCAGTTCCGGCTTGATGCCTTCGCCAGTATCTGTAAATGAGACACGCAGCCATTCTCCATCGATAGGCTGCTGACAGATGCTGCAGCTGATATCTTGGCTGTTATGCACTTTTTCAGACATAATGAGGAACCTTCCTCCATTGGGCATAGCATCGGCGGCATTGCTGCTAATATTGGCTATAATCTGCTGCCACTGCTCGGTATCTGCCTCAATCTCTATATCATCTTCCAAAATACTCAATTCAACAGAAATATCATCATTCATCAGCGCCCGAATCTCAGGCAGACTGTCTTTGAGAAAAAATGTAAAATTCATTGGCTTGGGTCTGCGGATCCCCTTGCTGGTGAAATCAAGAAGCTGCTGAACAAGTTTTGCGGCTCTCTGACCTGATTGCTTAATCTGCTGAATCAATTCCATATTGGGAGATTGAGCTTCCGTGGCAAATTCCAGCAAGTCTGAAAAACCAAGAATTGCCGAGAGGATATTATTAAAATCATGGGCAATGCCGGCGGAGACCTGTCCCACAGCCGTCAGTCTTTCCTGTCGCAGCATCTTTTCCTGGGTCTCCTGCAAGACTTCCAGGGTTTTCTCAAGCTTTTCATTGGCTTCTAAAAGAGCTCGAGCTGACCTTTTTCTGTCGGTAATATCAAAGAGAGTGCCCATATTCACGAGACGGTTATTCAATCGGATTGTGGCAGCTCGCAGCTCACACCAGCGTGTTTCACCGTTTTTTGTTAAAACCTTAATCTCATATTGAGCCGGCACATCTTCTCCATTTAGCCTGGCTTCGGCCCGGCTCTGGACTATTTTACGATAATCGCTATGGATATAGTCTTTGGCCTCTTTTTTGATTAATTCTTTTGGAGAATAGCCTAAAATTTCGGCCAGACCCTGATTGATATAAATAAAGAGACCGTTATAAACAATGAAAATGCCGGCGGAACTATTCTCGGCTAAGATTCTAAATTTTTCTTCACTCTCCAGGATAGCATCTTCCATTAGCTTTCGGTAGCTTATATCCTGCAACGTGGCGAGATAGGCTTCTTTTTCCTGATAATTGATGGAGAGGCTGCTGAATAGCGTCCAAAATTTTTGTCCGGCAGGATTAGTGATAGAAAGCTCCTTGTCAGTCAGCACGCCTGTTTGCAGGAGCTCTTTTTGGCAGCTATCTATTAAATCTGCCGGCAATATTCCATCCTTGAGCAGATTCAGTGTCTGCACCTCATTTTGTTTTATTCTCAATAGTTCAAGCCCTTTGCGATTTATATAGAGAATATCAAAATCAGGGTTGAAAATAAGCAGCATATTGGGAAGATTCTCAATAATCCGCTGAAACTGCAATTCGTGCACCCGCATCTTGGCTTCGGCAGCCTTGCGCTCGCTAATATCTCGGGAAACGCCATAAACAATCAGTTTTCCCGTTAGTTCATCATTGACATAACGTGTGGAAGTTTCAGTCCAGACCGTTGTGCCATCTTTTCTGGACTGCTCTATTTCGTCAATGTAAATCTTGCTGATTCCCGAGAGAAATTCTGCCACGTATTTAGGAATCAACTCATTTAGTTTCTCTCGAGATTCAGGTGTAAGGGCTTCAAACGCCGGCTCTGCCATAACCTCTTCAACGGTATAGCCCCGTAATCTTTCGACAGAGGGACTCACATAAAGAAAGCGACCCGATTCCACATCCATAACCCAGATTATATCGCTGGTATTTTCGGTAATCAACCTGTAGCGCTTCTCACTTTCCACGAGGGCTGCCTCGGCTTTTTTTTGCAGGGTAATGTCTTCTATCTGCATCATATAGCCTGGAGTAGGGCCCGACAAATTAGAAAAGACAACCCTGAACCAACTGATACCGCTATGCCTTGTGGGATAGGCCGTCACCTTTCCAAAATCAAAAGGCGCCTCAAACCTGAGCTGCCGGCCGGCGCGAATCGTCTCTTTTTGTTCATTAGTAAGCTGCGGATCATCAAAAAGATTATAGTCTTTGATGTAGCTGATATCGTCAATGCCAAAAAGATCGAGACAGGCCTGGTTGATGC
>DSDE01000448.1 GCA_011049095.1 Fidelibacterota bacterium | reverse complement strand
GATAAAGCGCCGCTATTGCTCCCACATACAAAGAAATAACATTGTCATTATTGTTTTTATTACTCTTGGCAGCAAAATCAAATGCCTTCTGAAACTGATTTTTTTCCAGGGCTAGCTGAGCAAGTCGCAGATAGAGGGTTTCATAGAGCTCACTGCTTAATTTGCCATTTTTTTTATCAGCGGCCTTTTGCAGCCAATGTTCTGCAAGCTCATAGTTTTTCAGCGCCTTATACGTTTCTCCAAGTTTAAAAAAGACATAGGCAGAGGGTCGTTTTTCAGCTTCTAACAATAGCAGCGGCAGATTTCGGCTGGCTTTGATAGCAGGGTCAGCCTGATATCCGGTGTGTATAATTCTCAAAGATAGAGAATCAATTTTTGCGCCGGATGCCTCTATGGAGTCACCAATCTGTTCATGAACGGCGCCCATATAATAGATATTCCCCTGGCGGCGAAAAAGACGAATTTGTGCATCATCGCTGCTTTTAGCTAGATCATCGGGCCTATGGAGATTGCGAATTGTCACCAGGTAGCCGGCATATTTACTGTTTTTCCCTATCTCAGCCAGGGATGCGACTGTCTCTATGTCCAGATATTCATCGGCGTCCAGGTGCAGAATCCAGGGTTGTGTCGCGTGTCTCAAGCTTTCGTTCCGCGCAGCAGAAAAGTCTTCAATCCATTGAAAATCAAATATTTTTGCGCCAAAGCACGCTGCGATGGCTTTCGTTTTATCTGTGCTGCCCGTATCGACAATAATTATTTCCTGCACGAATGCTGCGGCGCTTTTCAAGCAACGCTCAAGGACGGCAGCTTCATTTTTTACAATCATACAGAGACTTATGGGATAGTTCATTATCAGCCCAAGCGATTTTCCAGATTTTTATATGAGCTGATTCGATTAGCCTTTTCAAGGCGTTTATTCATCTGTTCTCTATCCACGATATAGTATTTGTCGCCGGTACTGTCAACTCGGGGGTGGAGTATCCCCATATCTGTAAGCTCTTTAAACTGATGCTCAAAAATGGTGAGAGGCTGCTGAAACTTCTCCTGACACCCAATTTCTAAATCACTGAGATGCAAATCTGTGGCATTGGCTTGATTTTTCATAAGCTCTTTTAGAAAATCGAGAAAGATCATCTCTTCTTCACTGCAACCGACATACTCCTCTGGAAGCGATGTGCCCATTTTTTCAAAATGCCGTTTCTTTAGAAATTTGGAAAAATTGCGGAGGTCTGACATTTTATCAGAAACCAGAACCCTTTGATTGCCAAAAACAATTTTGCTCTGGGCCAATTCGGTAATGGTAAGCTGATTCATAACTTTTTCTACCTGCTCTTTTGGAAGATTCAGCAGAAAAACAATATCTTCCACTGTTTTGAGCCAGGGAATCTGTCGCTGCCCAGACTTATTTTCCTCGACCCTTTCTAAAAAGTCGCTTACTAAATAAACAACCTGACGGGATAAATCTTTTGGTGTGAGGGTTCTTCTCTTTTTATTGGCGTCTTTAAGGCGCTCGACCAAAATGCGAAAAAAAGCCTTCATCCAGGGAGCCACCGACTCCATCTGCTTATTAAATAATAGTTTATTGATTTCCAGGCACATCGTGTTTCTAACTGCAGTTACAGAGGCTGAACGGTGTGAATCTCCCAAGAGCGCCATTTCTCCAAAGATTTCACCTTCTCCCAAAACTGCTAAAATGATCGTTTGACCATCTACTTTGGTGGTGATTTCAACTTGTCCACGTTGAATAATAAACATTGAAAAACCGAGATCTCCTTCCTTGAAGATCACAGTTCCCGCGGGAAAAGTGCGAATCGAATGCTTCTGAAAATATTCAGACATAAATCTCCCCCACTGCAGCTTTCAATCTTAGTTGATCTCTGTTTCGATTTAAGTTATTTCTCATTTATCAATCTTCTCCAGTGCAAATATACAAGGGCTGCACTTAATTTGAAAGAAAGTTTGAATCGAAGATAGCTCCATTTCTCCTTAGAACGGATATAAAATGTCCATTCCAGAATTACATAGAAATCACATCTGTCCAAAATAAAATTTTCCTATTCACAAATCTCATTTTCCAAGTTGATTTAATCCGGGCATTCACGCCCTGTGAAATATTCTTTCACGGGGTCGGGATAAAGAAGATTGTGTTTGAAGGCGGAAAAGAGACGTGGCGCG
>DSDE01000392.1 GCA_011049095.1 Fidelibacterota bacterium | reverse complement strand
TGCCATTAGAGCCTCTTATTGACAAATGGAAAGCTTTCAACTGGAAGGTTCTTGAGGCCAATGGCAATAATATTCCCGATGTCATTAATGCTTTTAGAGAATCAAAAGAGGCGAAGCAAGGGCCTGCAGTAATACTATTTCGCACGGCTCTAGGACATCCGGTATCATATATGGCCGGAAAGGCAAAATGGCATGGCGTGGCTCCCAGTGACGCAGAGCTGGCTGAAGCGCTCAAAGATATCGAGAATTATTACCAGGCAGGTGCTAAATGAGCATATTGCATCGTGAATTAAGTGAAAAAGCACTAATGATGCCAACCCGCGATGCCTTTGGCAAAGGAACTATCGAGGCGGCAAAAAACAATGATATTTATGTGTTGACATCAGATGTGGCCGGAAGTGTGAGAGCCGATTGGTTTGCAAAAGTTTATCCGGAAAGATTCATTGAGCTTGGCATCGCTGAGCAAAACTTGGTGGCAGTCGCCGCTGGTATGGCAATCTCTGGTAAAATAGCTTATGCATCTACTTTTGGTGTCTTTCTCTCGGGAAGAGTCTGGGACCAGGTGCGGGTACTGGCAGCCTATTCCCAAACAAATATCAAACTGGTGGCAACACATACCGGCGTTACTGTAGGTGAAGACGGCGCCACACATCAAGCGCTGGAAGATATAGCACTTATGCGGGTTTTGCCAAATATGACTGTCATCGTTCCCGCCGACTACACTGAGGCATTTCAGGCAGTTGTGGCAGCGGCAAAAATTCCCGGACCCGTTTACATCCGCTTGGGACGCTCTAGTGGCCCTCTCATTTTTTCTGATGAGTATGAGTTTGTACCAGGAAAAGCAGCACTGGTAAATAATGGCCATGATCTGACTATTATTGCCTGCGGCATGATGGTCTATGAAGCGTTATTGGCTGCTCGTCAGCTTAGAGAAAAAGGCATCTCCGCCAGAGTGCTGAATTTATCCACTATAAAACCTCTCGATAAAGAAGCGTTGCTATCGGCAGCAAGAGAAACGAGGGCAATAATAACCGTTGAAGAGCATCAGATTGCCGGTGGAATGGGCAGCGCCGTTGCAGAGTTTCTTTCTCAAAATGAGTCCGTACCAATGGAAATGATGGGCATTAAAGACAAATTTGGCATTAGTGGTAATGCGGATGCCCTACTCGATTATTATCAGCTCCGCGCTCCTTATATCGTGAAAGCCGCCGAAATGGTCATATCAAGAAAAAGATGATCCCTGGAATAGTTTTAATGGGCGCATGGGAAAAATCCAGAATAGATTTTCACGTGCAATACTGGCTTTTGTCAGTTTGTTTCCCGGAGAAAAAAGATGCGCTCTGAAATAAGCAATCCAAATTTTCAAAATATCGACGATGAAAATCTCGAGAGTTCCCTAAGACCCGTTCGGCTGGATGAATTTATTGGGCAAAAAAAGGTTATTGAAAGTCTGGAGATTTATATTGAGGCTGCAAAACTGCGGGGCGAGCCACTGGATCACGTGCTTCTATTTGGCCCTCCGGGCTTGGGTAAAACGACTCTGGCTAATATAATTGCCAATGAACTCGGCTCACAGATCAAAACCACTTCGGGGCCGGTACTTGATCGGGCCGGCGATATCGCAGGTATCCTTACCAATCTCAACTATCGGGACGTTCTTTTTGTAGATGAAATTCACCGAATGAATCGGGTTGTTGAAGAATATCTCTACTCGGCAATGGAAGACTACAAGATTGATATCATCCTGGATAAAGGTCCAAATTCCCGCTCCATCCAGCTTAATCTGGAAGGATTTACATTGGTGGGCGCCACGACAAGGGCAGGACTGCTAACCAGCCCGATTCGCGACCGCTTTGGCGTCGTGCTCCGGATGGAATATTATGCTGCCCACGAGCTGGTGGAGGTTGTCCGGCGTTCAGCCAAAATTCTCAAAATTGACATTACGCCAGATGGAGAAATGGAAATATCCAGCCGCAGCAGGGGCACACCACGAATCGCAAACCGCCTATTGCGTCGTTGTCGGGATTTTGCACAGGTCAAAGGGGACGGTATTATTGACAAAGAAATTGCTCGTCGCGCATTGGAAATGCTGGAAATTGACCACCTGGGTCTCGATAATATGGATAAAAAAATACTCCTCAGTATAATCAGTAAATTTAATGGCGGGCCAGTCGG
>DSDE01000142.1 GCA_011049095.1 Fidelibacterota bacterium | reverse complement strand
TCCGCCACAAAATTGCGCTTCCGGAAATTGATTTTGCCACTTTTGGCCCTTGGCAGAATAGCAAAGTCGAAGCAGATGCTTTCAATTGGATTAACGGCTTTCATGAGCTGTGGCATGCTGTGTTGCAAGGGAACCCCGTCGCCGAAGCTGTTAATCCAGAGCTGCGTGAACTTTTCGGACATTTCCAGAAACGTTTTTTGAGCAAGTAAAAATCATTTATAAAAGGAGATATTCATGGAATTTTATGACCGAATCAAAGAGCAGGTAAGCGATTTAAGAACGATGCAGGGCTATCAAAATGATGGGACGGCATTTGGGCATTTCATCATCAGAGAATGCTTCAATAAAATCATGGACTTTGGCTATGATGGAAACGATTTCGACCAATTTATCAAAGAGCATATTGTTGATATGGCCTACGATTTAGGGAATGACGCCATTTTTACCAATCAGAAAAACAATGAAATCATCGTATTCCAGTTTAAATACTCAAAAAGCCCATTGCTTAGCACTGGAGAAATCATCAAGAACAAGCGTTTTATTGACTGGATATTGAAACGAAATGGCGAGGAATTAAGCGCAAACCCGAAACTGCAGCGCATCATCAACGAAGAGATCCACCCCATTCTCACCGAAGAAAATCTGCACCGGAATAATTATCAGCTCACTTTTTGCTATATTGACCATGATTTTCCCGAAAGCATCAAAACCGATATTCAGGCGCTTTATACCAATTATTCGGACAGTGAAATCAAATTCTCCATAAAATACTATAACTATAGAGAATTAGAAGACTTATACGATGATATTGAAATTCCCCAAAATGAGATCGCGCTGCAAATTACTCCCAATGACTATTTCCTGAAAAAAAGCCTCTTTTATGATGACAAAGAGACAGAAATCGAAACATTGGTGTGCTCGATTTTGGCCAATTCTCTCAAACCCATCATTGAAGATAAAAAGGAGCTGATTCTCGCGCTGAATGTAAGGTATTACAAAGGCGAAAATGAAATCAACAGCAAAATCAAGGAAGAGTATTCAAAAGGAGAAAAGTCAAATTTTTGGATTCTGAATAACGGTATCAATGGCATCTGTGAAGATTTTGAATTGATAGACAATAAGACTTTAAAAATTAAGAATTTTCAGATTGTGAATGGCGGGCAGACGGCAAAAACACTCACGAGAATTGTCAATGATTTGCCGGATAATGTGCAGATATTGATGAAATTGAGCAAAATCAAGGACAAAACGCAGATTTCAAGCATTGCCAAAGATATTGCCGTTGCCAGTAACAGCCAAAATGCCATCAGCGCCAGAGATTTACATTCCGGCGACAGAATACAGATGAGCATTTTTAAACATCTGGACAATGACGGCATCTTTTACGATAAAAAGGATGGCGAATGGGCAACTGTTCATAAACGTAAATATCGAAACCCTCTGGGCAATAATCCCATGCACTTGAAAATAACCAATCTTGAATTGGGTGTGGCCTATCTCTCTTTTTATCTTCAAATACCAATATCCACTGCTGGGCGTCACAAATTGGTTTTTTCAGATTTATACTATGACAAAATCTTTGATATGAGTCAAAATGAAGACAAGCAATTCTTGAAATTAATTTTTGCTTATCGGCTATCGGAGTACGTCATTGACATAAAACGGAGGAAATACAGCCAGTATGAAATCCTGTGGAATGATAATATCAATGATGTCATCGTATCGTTGTCGGGTCTCTATTTTTTCAAGGACGAATTGCATCTTTTTGACAATGAAAATGAGCTCAAAAGCAAACTTGAGACTTTATCAATAGTTGAATATCTGAAAATGACGGACCGATATCTGTTAAATATTGGAGACGATTTTGAGGCATTCATCGTCAGGATTATCAAGGGACTGCAGTATCTTTTGGATGTGATGAGGCAAGCAAAAAAGTTCCAGGGAGAAGAATGGCTGCCCAATGAGACCAAAAAATGGCTGAAAAAAGATGGGACCTATTCCGCAATATTTAAAGAAGTGATAAAAAAATTGAGAGAAGATTAGGTGCCGAATGCCCGGCGCGCATCGAAAAATACAGGTAAAATCTATCAAGCAAAGTATGAGAAGATGATGAAGATAAGAAGCCCTGCGGATCTCTATTTTAATTGCTTAACGAGCAATATAAAAAAAGATATGTGAATATTTAT
>DSDE01000002.1 GCA_011049095.1 Fidelibacterota bacterium | reverse complement strand
GCAAAACAGATGGCATTCTCAATCCGAATCATTCTCCTGTCTATTTTATTTATGGTTTTTCACTGTCAGATGAGCTGAGATTCCCGTCTGTCAGGAAAGTATATTTGGCCTGCCTTTGTTTCCAGCGCTCCCGGGCAAATTTCTGCATATCAGTAATTGTGTCTTTTTCATCCACAATTTCCATTCCCAAGAGTGTTTCAATAATATCTTCCATTGTCACAATACCATCAACACCACCATATTCATCAATAATTAAGGCAATATGTTCACGCTTTTCCAGCAGCTTTTCCCAAACATGAAAAAGGGTTTGCGTATAGGGCACAACGACAATATCCCGGCGCAGCTCCCCCAAGCGCATCGTGTGGTGGTCTTCGGCCAGCTTTTCCAGGATCGTTTGCCGAAAAACATAGCCGGTGATATTTTCTTCATCGTCAGCAAAAACCGGAATGCGTGAAAATTTCAGGTAGCGTTTATTTTTGAGAAATTCAGACAGCGGCTGTGACTCATCGGCTGTAGCCATAACCACTCTGGGCGTCATAATCTCCGTAACTTTCACATTCTTAAGGCGCAGCAGATTCTGGATAATCTTGTATTCCTTCTCGACAAATATCCCTTCTATGGCACCAATGCTGGCCAATGCCAAAATCTCTTCACGGCTCACCGTCTGGCCATCCTCTTTCGAAGCAAAAAGACGGATGATATATGCCGACATAAGCACGAGAGGATAGCTGATAACAATCATAAATCGAATCACTCTGGTGGAAAAAGGGGCCAGACCCCGCCAAAATTTTGCGCCGATGGTTTTGGGAATAATTTCAGTTATCACTAAAATCAAAATGGTCAAAATTGCTGAAGCCAGCCCAAAATAGGCTTCTCCAAAGACTTTTACAGCCTGAGCTCCCACTCCGGCAGCGCCAACTGTATGAGCAACGGTATTCAGCGAAAGTATTGCAGAGAGCGGACGGTCCACATTGGATTTTAATTCAATCATCAGCTTAGACCAGGCAGCGCCCGCCTCTTTTTGTGCATATAGAAAACTCTGGGGCACCGATAAAAGAACCGCCTCCATTATCGAACATGTGAAAGAGACGAAAAGAGCCAAAAAAAGATAGAGTAAAAGCGCTAACATATTACTCCGTTTAAATAATTGGATAAAAGCAATTGCAATCGCTGGCAAATCATAGCTGAATATTAGCCAATTTTACCCTCTCTTCCATCTTTTTTTAAGCCTAACGCAGGTTTAAGTGCCTTTTGCTGAAAAAATATCCGCCAATCACAAAATAGAGTGCCGTGAGCAGAAGCAGCGCCGTGATTTCCCTCAAAATATCTGTCAGCCCCATATCCATCACCAAAGTTTTATTCAGGGCGGAAATGGCATGGGTTGGACTCATCAGCCCCTGAAACGTAATAGGATATTCGGCGATGCTAAACAGGGTCTTGCCTTCCAAAGGAAACGCCGCACCGGTAAAGAACATAAAGAGAAACATGGGGAAATTGCCGGCAACCAACACTTCATTGGCCGATTTGGTGAAGGCCGCGATGATGAGACTGAAAGCGATTATACTCAGGCTGGTGAGGGCTGATATGAAAATCATCAGCCACAGCGAGCCGTGAATCGTAAAACCCAGCGCCAGCGCCACCAGCAGCGTAAGAAAAATGGAAAGCAATCCAAGCCAGATTTGAACGAAGCTGATACCAAAGAGAAATTCTCCTGCAGAAAGGCGGCTCAGCTTCAGACGCAGCATGGTTTTGTGCTCCACTTCCGCCACAAAGGCAATGCTGGCGGGAAACATCAGCATAATCAGGGAAATAATGAGCAGCCCCGGCACCATCATTTCGAAATCACCTATAGAAGCCGATTGCCCCAATGCCGTTTCCGACACGGTGAGAACCCTTTTTGAACCGGTCATATCCAGAACAAACTCGGTCATTAGTTCATTAGTCCAGACCGCGCTGATGAGATAATTGGTATTGGTCAGGTCGCCTATATATTCCACGGCGACAGGCTGTGCGTCCGTTTTCAGCCAAGGCCAAAAGCGATTGCGTGAAAGCGCTGTCCAATATAATCAGTGCATCAGCTCGTCTGTTTTTCAGCATCTCTTCTGCCTTTTCCCGATTGGTGCAGGTTTTCACCGAAAATGGCGCGGCGCCAAGCTCAAGATGGGAATTTTCAAGATAGCTTAAGAGAACAGTTCCATAAT
>DSDE01000229.1 GCA_011049095.1 Fidelibacterota bacterium | reverse complement strand
GCTAAAGCTTAGTACTGCGATGACTAGTGTCAGTTGTTTTTTCATTGGTTCCCTCTTGTTTCTGTGATGTGTTTGACGAGCCAAGCCAGCGCTTCGGTGTAGCTGGCTTCTTTTTTTCCATAAAATTGTGCGGCGCAAAAATCCTTTATGACGGAGTGGGTGCGAAAATCTTCTCTGGCGTAAATATTGCTGAGGTGGACTTCCACAACGGGGATTTTCAAGAGCTCGATAGTGTCGCGGATAGCGATGCTGTAATGGGTATAGGCGGCCGGATTGATAAGGACGCCGTCAACTTTTTTGCGGTTTCGCTGGAGCGCAGTGATGATACGGCCCTCGTCGTTAAATTGATAGATTTTCAGTTCAACGCCCAATTCCGCGGCCCGTTTTCGTAAAAGCCGGTTTAGTTTGTCCAGTGTTAGATTACCATAATGTTTCGGGTCGCGCAGACCAAGGAGATTGAGATTGGGGCCGTGGATGACCATAATTTTGATTCGTTTATTCTCTTTTTCAGCCATTTTGCAGCGCCTTTTCAAGATAATCGAGACTTTCATCCAATTCAGTTTGCTTAATGTCATTGATGATTAAGCCTTCACCAATTTTTTTCAAAAGAATAAATTTAAGTTGGTGATTGTGAACTTTTTTATCGAGCTGCAGTGCTTCCAGTAAATCTTTTTTCTCAAAATGAAATGGGGGCAGGCTCTTCAGCAGCAAACTGATGCGTTTTGTCCAAGTCTCCAGCTCATCTTTATCAATGAGGTGGCGCTGGGCAGAAATTTGAATTGCGGCAATCATACCCATCAAAACGGCCTCACCGTGGAGAATGTTTCCATAGCCGATGACATTTTCAATGGCGTGGCCAATCGTATGGCCAAAATTGAGCAGCATCCGCTGATTTGTTTCAGTTTCGTCTCTTTCAACAAAGCGTTTTTTGATCTCTATCGCCCGTAGAATAAGGTGGGTCTCTTTTGAAACGGAGTCCGGCGAGAGAAATTGATTCCGGTTTGTCCAGAGATTTTTCGCTAGGTTAGAATCGGCTATGAGCGCCATTTTCAAAATCTCAGCATAGCCACAAAGCAGTTCACGCGGTGGCAGTGTTTTGAGAAATTCAGTGTGGATGAGCACCGCTTTAGGCTGGTAGAAAGCGCCAATGAGGTTTTTTCCTAATGGGTGATTTACACCGGTTTTCCCCCCAATGCTGCTATCCACCTGAGCCAGGAGTGTTGTGGGCATTTGCACAAAATTGATTCCCCGAAAGAGTGTAGCGGCAACATAGCCGGCAATGTCACCAATAATTCCACCGCCTAAAGCAATGATAGCGCTGCCGCGGTCAAAATTTCGTGATAGCAGCTCATCATAGATTTTGGAAACAGTGTGCAGATTTTTATTTGCCTCGCCGGAGGAGATGCGCATTTGCAAAACCGTATATCCTTCATTTATAAGGTGATTAGCGATGTTTTGCTGATAAAGCCCGTAAACTTTGTCACCTGAGAGAAGCGCTATGTTTTTGGAGCTGATGCTTTGTTTCAGCAGAGAAGCGAACTGATTCTGCAGCTTTTCGCCAATATGGATTTCATATTTGCGATCGGCCAGATTTACATAAGTTTTCATTGACGGCTCAGCCATCTCAAAATCTCCTTTGCCGTCTCTTCAATTGTTTTGTCATCTGTCTGAATATAAAGATCTGCCTGCTGATAAACAAAATTTCGCTTCGTGATTAGATGAGAAATTGTATCTTTATGAAAAAGTGGCCGGTTTTTAGATGATTTTATCCTTTTTAGAATCGTTTTTGTTTTAGCTTGCAGCCAGATGATGTGACTGCTTTGCTGCATCCAGCGCCAATTTGACTCCGTGAGTGGAAATCCGCCGCCTGTGGCAATGACAGCACCGTTTTCGGGGAGCGGAAACCACTCATGGAGACGGGATTCCATTTCTCGGAAAGCTATTTCTCCGTGTTTTTCAAATATTTGGGGAATACTCAAGCCGTAATGAGCTTCGATTGCTTCATCCAAATCAAAAAATGGGAGTTCTAATTTAACAGCGAGAACTTTGCCTACGGCGCTTTTCCCAGAACCCATCATACCAATGAGAAAGATGCTATTCATTGCTGCGTATCATTTTCGTTTGTCGGTTTATTGTTTGAATCATATTATATGATAGAAGCGTTAGGATGGTATTATAGTTAATAAATAATAGTGTCATAT
>DSDE01000119.1 GCA_011049095.1 Fidelibacterota bacterium | reverse complement strand
GTCTTATCACCTGGCAATAATATCTCAGAGAGTCGGCTTCTCTATTCTGGGTTTGTTTTCTCAATACTTATTGCCTGCCAACCCCATTGCTGCTTTTGGGAATTAAAATGGGCCACAGCCAATCCTTTAACCGCTTCGCCATCTTTGAAGTGCTGTTTTTCTAATAGGGCGGGAGGGATGTATGTATCGCCGGCGATAGCAAATTTATCTCCTTTTTGATTCTCTTTTAGCTGCAGTTTTTCTGTGAATGAATGCTCAATTTCCGGGTCGGTCTCTTGATTTGTCGGTGTGGATGCCAGAGCTTTATACCAGACGCCATTTTTGCCTTGCATCTTTTTAACGGTAAAAAGATAGCGGTCGCCAGGCTCTGTTTTTCCAGCAAAAAGGCGAAAATCGGCATAAGCGACTTTTCTGCCGCTGAGAATGAGCTGCGCCTGCTTTTTTTGATAATTGAGGCTGACAATGATGCCGAAAATTTGCGGTGCGTCGCTGATGAGGAGTGTTTCGGCCTTATTTGCCCAATCTTTATAGGGGTTGCTTTTGGCGGCTTCAGTTTCCTGAAACCATTTTGCGCTGCTGAGTTGTTGGAGCTGCATTTTTAAGTTCCATCCTTCTTGCTGATAGAGTTTGAGAATTTTCTCTATCTCAAATTTTGCCTGAGGATAAGCTTTCTCGGCGATTAAGATTTTAGCCAGGTCCAGGCGCAGTGTCACATAAAAAGATTCCTGTGCCCGAATGGTCAATCCCTTTGCCAGGCAGGCTTTTTTCCCGTGTGCATCGGGGCAAAATTGCGCAAGATGATGCCAGGCCCAGGTGGCATTTCTCTTTTTTCTTATAAAGGGGAGTATCCGCTCCAGCTCGCCTTCTGTGTCACCCAGAAGCAATTTCAATTTGCTGATATAATAGCTAAGATATTCCATTTCGGGGTGTTTCGGCGCCAGTGTTTCAAACCAGCGCAAATATTTTTGCAGTATCGTTTTATCGTAGAGCGCATTTCCATTGGCGTCAGCTTGCGTCAGATTTTTATAGACGGCAGAGGCGGCTCTTTCCGCTAAAGAAGGTAGTTTTCGCTCCTGATAGTGTTCCTTTTGAAAATCAATGTGCTGCAGGTTTTGCTCCAGATTCCACCACTCGATAAAGCGCATCTGGTCAGCCCCATTTTCTAAATGTCTCACAGCCGTTTTTAATAAAGCGCTGTAGGCTTCTCCCGGAATACTCATCGGCAGCCGCGCAAGTTTGCGGAGCATCTTCAGAATCAGCTCCCGGTCTGCTTCTTTCTTGTTTCCGGCTTCCCACATTAACGGAACAGCCTGAAAAACGACCTGGTTTCCCAGCATCGTATCGAAATCTGGCAGATTTAGCTGAAGCAGCTCTTCAAGAATTTTTAGAAAAGTATCCCGCTGCTGATAGCCGCGGTTCTGCTTTAAATATTCCCAAAGCACCCAGCCAAATTCACTTTTCAAGTAATGGTTGTCAGCTTCGTTTTGAATTTTTGTCTTTGCCAGCTCATAGGCCGCTTTCAATTGTCCGCTTTTTCGCAGTTCGGTGATTTCACCCATTTTTTAATATCTCCACAATTTGTTTTAGTTTTGGAGAATCGTCTCTGCAGAAGAAAGGAATCGCTGTCGTAAAAATTTCTTTATCATTGTAGTAAAATTCGATACCGCCACAGAATACTTCGCTATCTTCCAAAAAATATATATCCTTATAAGCTTCATAGTGAATATTGCTAACTTGTACACCTACAATCTTGCAGGCATTTAATAGCATTTCATAAAGGAGAAAGTGAAAGCTGTCCCGCGCAGGCGCAGTAAGCTTGGTGCGGATTGGACTTTGGAGAATTTTGGCAATTTCGGCGGCAAAAACAAAATCTGTCGAGCTCACGAGGCTGGCCTCGCCTCTGAATCCCTTTTTTCCGTAAATAAAATCAAATACAGCGCTTATACCATTCAATCCGATGGTATAGCGTTCCCGATAGGGGAAATGGCGCACCTCGATGGAAAAATCGTCTCCAAGTTTATAATGAATTTCGGCATATTTCTGCCTCAGCAAGGGGTCACTAATCTCTTTTGGCACCGCCTTATCCGGCAGCGTCACTTTTGGAAAGCGATTGGCCGATATCTGGTTCAATATTTTGGGTGAATGATAGAGAATATCGCTCACGGGATTTTTTTCCATAAAATTCATAGCAAAGAGCTTCTCCTGAGT
>DSDE01000027.1 GCA_011049095.1 Fidelibacterota bacterium | reverse complement strand
TCTTTAAACATATCCGGTGTGGCGCCTTCATATTTTACCGACACGGCCTCTTCACCCTGAGCCAAAAGAAATTCTACATTTAGGGGATTGAGAAAATGAATGCTGCCAGTTTTCACGATGCCGCCAATTTTTACCCGCTGACCAGTCAGGTCTGCTTTGCGTGCCGGCAGCTCAGAAACTGTCAGATAATAGACTTCATTGCCGGCCACACCCTGCACAACCCAATATCCCAAAGCCACAACGATGACTAGGATTCCCACCGTAACCTTTAATTTTTGATTCATCTTTGATCCTTCATTTTCATATTGGTAAATATAGGACTTTTTATAGCTTTTTCATAAATAAGTGACAATATAGGTATTTTTATCTTTTAAGCGCTTTTTGAATAAAATCCACATATCAAGATTAAGGCCATATTCTCCCAGCCGGTCTCGCGTTTCCCAATCTCCGTGATAATCACTGCCGCCGGACACTGCCAGCTTTTTCTCCTGACAGATTTTCATCAATCCTTCAGAAAATTTTTCATTATGCGATGGATGAAAGATTTCTATGCCATCCAGGGGATAATCCAGCGCTTTCCGCCAGACACTCTCGGAGCGGCAGAGGGCAGGATGGGCCAAAACTGCCAGCCCCTGTGCCTGATGCAGCAATTCGATACCTTCATCCAGACTCATTTTGGCTTTTGGAATGTAAGCAGCCTTGCCAAAACCCAGATATTTTTGAAAAGCTTCTTCATAGGATTTCACAAAGCCCTTTTCCATCATCACTCTGGCTACGTGTGGCCGGCCCGGCGCCTGAGTTTTAGCGGCAGTGGCAAAAACAGCTTCATAATGAATGTCAAAGCCTAAGTCATTTAATTTTTCACAAATTTTCACAATACGCTGCCGGCGCATCTCCTGGTAGTAGCGCAGGCGCTCTAGCAAAATTTCATTGTGAAAATCAAAGCCATATCCCAAGAGATGCACATCTTCATCCTCAAAAATAAGCGAAAGCTCAATACCCGGTATCATTAGACCCTTAAAAGCTCTGGAAAAAGCATCAATTCCACCGACTGTATCATGGTCGGTGAGGGCGGCGATATGCACACCCAGCCGGCTTAACGTTTCACCAAGTTTTTGGGGTGACGTTTCACCATCTGAGGCGGTGCTATGGATATGAAGATCAGCGTATTTGTAGATTGAATTTGGCAAGATCATTCTTTATTGAGGATTTTGCGGATTTTTTTAGCGATTGCCTGGTAAGAAAGTCCGGCATCTTCCAGGATTTGCACACGTGCGCCATGTGTTACATAGCCATCGGGAAGGCTCATAGTGGCGATTTTTACTTTTATATTGTTTTGCTGCAGATGCCACATCACAGCAGAGGCCAGACCGCCGGTGGGAACATTCTCTTCAATAATCAGAACTGTTTTATGTTCATCGGCCAATTTTTCCAGAATCTTCGTATCCAGCGGCTTGATAAAGCGGGCATTCACCAATGTGGGAGAAATTCCATCTGCTTTTAGAAGCTCAAGCGCCTGCTCCGCTTCCTCAATCATCGCGCCGGTGGCAATGACCGCCAATTTTTTCCCTTCCTGTAATATTTCCCATGAACCGATGGGTAAAATTTTTGGATTGGCGTTTTCATCAAAACGAACGGAATGATCGCGGGGATAGCGAATGAAAAATGGCTTGTCGATAACTGTGAGCGCCGTATGGAGCAAATCTCGCAGCTCATTGCCGTCTTTAGGCGCGCTCAGCACCACATCGGGAATCATAGAAAGATAGCTGAGATCAAAAATACCATGGTGGGTCGGGCCGTCTTCGCCAACCAGTCCGCCGCGGTCAATGGCAAAAATTACCGGCAGATGCTGCAGCGAAACATCGTGAATGATCGAATCAATCGCCCGCTGCAAAAAAGTGCTGTAAATGGAAACGACGGGCCGGAATCCCTTGGCTGCCAGTCCCGCCGCAAAAGTGACGGCGTGCCCTTCAGCTATACCCACATCAAAGTAGCGGCTGGGAAAAGTATCTCTAAATTCATTCAAGCCAGTGCCATCGCACATCGCGGCGGTTATCGTCAGGACTTTATCATTTTTACGTCCCAAGTCTGTTATCAGCTTGCCGTAAACCTTTGTATAGCTTGGCGCTTGGGTTTCAGGCTCATAACCAACTTTCCCTTTGATGCCGTGATAGGAAGTGGGGTCATTTTCGGCGGCAGGCAGACCTTTCCC
>DSDE01000221.1 GCA_011049095.1 Fidelibacterota bacterium | reverse complement strand
CAGCAATAACTATTGGCGTTGGTTTGGAAATACAAATATTGCCGTGACAACAATAACAAAGCTTAGCGGCGGTGATCCCATTGCACCAACAGTTGTGACCCTTGCTGACCTGGAAGAGAATCCGGAAATGTGGGAAAGCGTTCTGGTGAAAGTGGAAAACAGCCATATCGGTGCTTTCAATCAATATGATCTGACAATTACCGATGGCACAAACAGCTATTTATTGGATGACGACTGTGTTCCCGATTCAGTTTTTACTATCAGTTCCTACAGTCACGCTGTCTATAATAATAGCGATACACTTCAGGTGGGACGCTACTTTGACAGCATTACTGGTATCAGTATCTTCAGCTACGGCACACACAAAATCGAAATCCGCAGCGGTAATGATTTAGATATCGCGCCTGTCAGTGTTGCCGATCCTGTCGTTGAGCTGCCAGAGGCGTTCAAACTCTATCCGGCCTATCCAAATCCTTTCAATCCGGTGACATTTATCCGCTTTGATCTGCCGGAATTTGCTGATGTTAAGGTTATTGTGTACAATATGCGCGGCCAGTTGGTAAAAACGCTTGTAAATGAGCATCTCGGCCCCGGTCAACATCTGCGCGTGTGGGATGGCACCAATAACATGAATGAATCGGTCAGTTCCGGACTCTATATCGCCCGGATAAAAGCAGGCAATGCAATGGCCGTTCAGAAAATGACATTTCTAAAATAGGAAATCCCAAGAGGGCTTGCTCATTCAGCAAGCCCTCTGTTTGAATTTATTAGAGGAATTTAAGAATGAAAAAGAGATGGATTTGGCTGCTATTAATATTTATTCTGCAGGCCTGTGAGGACCCCTTTCATCAGAAGCTTCCAGATTCAAATATTAGTAAAACGCCGCCGGAAACCCATCTCCAGTTCTTTTTTGAGCCTGATACCACACTCTATCCGGGAGACACTTGGATAATTAATGGTGATACAGTGACTCTGACCGATACTTTTGTGCTGGGCCTTGATACGACTGTCAGCCGTAAAATTCTCCATTGGTGGGGTGATGATCCTGACGGTGAAGTGATAGCATACTATTATCAGTGGAGCTGGATGCCGGAAAAAAGATTTACTGTAAAGGAAATGGATACCTTCTATCTGCCTCTGAAGTCTGCTTTTGACCTTTACACATTTAAGGTTTGGGCAATGGACAATGATTCTCTTATTGATCCTACGCCGGCAATTGCCAGCTTTCCGGTCATCAATTCACCGCCAAGTATCGAATGGAAGCTTAACACACTGCCTCCAGTCTTCGGCAGCGCGAATGTGACCCACCTTTCTTTCAGTCATCACTCATTTTTCTGGGATGTCTCAGACCTGGATGGTCTGGAAACAATCACCGAAATCTTATGGGCATTAGATGATACCTCAAACTGGAGCATGCTTCCCGGTGATGCCAGGTCTATTCTGTTAAAAGAGCTTAGCCCGGGCTATCATCGATTTTATGTCAAAGCAAAGGATGTGGCAGGCGCTGAAAGCGGCGTTATCAGCTTTCCCGATTCATTAGATGACCAGCATCCTAATCTCTGGTTGGTGAAAGAGCAGGTTGGAGATATTCTCATAGTAAATGATTATTCTGGTGACCAGCTTAATTTTACGCATCAAAACTTTTACAAGTCCGTGATGACCGAATTGGTCGGAGAAAATGGCTTCTCTGTTTGGGAAATTGGCGCCGGACGTACCAACGTTCATAATTCCATACCCTACGCTACAGAGGATATTGAGCTTAACCTCAGCTATTTTTCTAAAGTCTTTTGGTTTACATACCGTGGTGCAAATAGTGTCTCTGAAGCGGCGCTGGCTCTCACAAGGTTTGTGGCCGATGGCGGGATACTTTTTATGAATAACGCGATGAAAGCTGAGATTGTCCCTGATACTAGCTGGACTTTCACCCAGATTGATTCAGTCTATTCATTCAGCGCGACCGGCAGACTTTTCAACAACACAAAAATAAACGCTTTTTGGAATGAGACAGATCTGGATACAAGTCTTCAGCTTTCACTCTCCAGCAATATTGCCGACCGCTTATGGGCAATTATTCCAGGCGCTGCCTCAAAGCTGCGCTATCAACTCGAAGACGGGTCACTCAATTCAAGCGACTATATCGGCACTCCCCCGGTGATGATAGAGACACAAATTAAGCACGGGAAAACTTTCTATTTCTCTTTACCATTATATAAT
>DSDE01000378.1 GCA_011049095.1 Fidelibacterota bacterium | reverse complement strand
TTGTTAATGGTTGCACTAATGCTCATCAGCTTTGGTTGTACCAAAGATGATGATGTGGATCCCTTTGTAGAGATGATGAATTATTTGGTTGACAATGGCCGTGATATTGATGATATCCTGGCGGGTGGACTTTGGATTGTATCTGCGCAGGCAGTTCACGATAACCCAGATAATTATTATGTGATTGATGTTCGCGCTGCAGCAGACTATGCAGCCGGTCATATTCCAGGCGCCGTCAATTTACCGCTTGCTGATGTATTGACAGCTGCTGAAGCGGCTCCTGCTGGAAAAATAATTGCCACTGTCTGCTATACTGGGCAGTCTGCTGGTCACGCCACCGCGGCATTGAGAATGATGGGTTATGATGCTCGCACATTGAAATGGGGTATGAGCGGCTGGAATCCGGAAAATGATGCTTGGACGAATCGCTGCGCAAGTCCTGCAGTTGGCAATGCAAACTGGACAAAAAATGCTCCTGCTGTAGCACAAGAATTTGACTATCCTGAATTTGAAACAGACCTTGAAGATGGCGCTGAAATTCTAACTGAGCGCGTAGAGTATATGTTGAGCAAAGGTTACCAGGGAGTTGCTGCTGCTGATGTATTAGGTTCACCTGGCAACTATTTTATCAATAACTTCTGGGATGCAACAGCTTGGAACACTTATGGTGGTTTTGTTGGTGCATATCGTATTTTTCCGATGACACTAGAAAATAACGAAATTATGGGCCTGGACCCCAGCAAAACTGTTGTTACATATTGCTGGACTGGTCAGACTTCATCTGTGGTAACCGCCTATCTGACGGCTCTTGGATATAATGCCCAAAGCCTCAGCAACGGTGTAAATTCATTGATTTATAGTGAATTGGCAGCAGGTGAAACGAAATGGAATCCCGATGCGATTCCGGAATTTGAAAAAGAATAATTATTCCAAAAGAGAAAAATAATAAAGCGGGAGCAAGTCTCCCGTTTTTTTTTGCTTATAAAAAAAGAATATTAAAAATATGCTATGTTATTTCAGAAGCAATTTATAAATTTATCGCCGTGACGCATCGAGATAGACATTAAAAGGGAAGGAAGATAAGAGCAATGAATGGGAAAATCGGCTTAATTGGACTAATGTTCGGTCTCATTCTGCTGTTTGGCGGGAATGGATACGGCGACGATTTTGAATGTACTGATTGTCATTACGATGTAACGGTGAAAGGCTCAGTGCATGATGGCGTGGTGAGCTGTCAGAGTTGTCATGAAGATGTGACTGATGAAAAGCATATTGATGAAGGCGCCGATCCTGTGGCTTGCGGTCTGTGCCATTATGACCAATCTGTACTTTCGAAAAGCACAATGCATCATACGCTCGGGGAAGATGGTCCGTCATGTACAGTTTGTCACGGAGACCACAATATTCTTCATCGGGGATATTCCGATTCAAAAATATCAAATCTGAATATTCCCGAGACTTGTGGTGAATGCCATGCACAAGAGACTGAAGAGTACTTAAAATCGGTACATTGGAATTTGGCCAAGCGGGGCGTGAAAGAATCCCCTGTATGTACAGACTGTCACCTTGCCCATAATTATGAGCTTGGTGACAGCAGCAAGTTTGATATGCGGATTTTTCAACAGGAGACCTGTATTCGCTGTCATCAGGACCCTGTCATCAATAAAAAGTATGGGATCACCGGCGGACAGGCAGTCCAGTATATGGACAGTTATCACGGTCTGGCAGTCGCCCGGGGCTACGCGAGGTCGGCCTCTTGTGTAGATTGTCATCAGACCCATTTAATATTGAAAAAAGACCATCCTGAGTCATCTATAAATCCAGCGAATGTACAGGAAACCTGTGGAACTTGTCATGCAAATGCAACACAGACATTTTCCCTTAGCTATTCGCATCAGGCTGCGACAGAATCAGCGGCCAAAGTGGAGTATTGGGTGAAAAGAGTCTATATTTGGTTTGTCATTGCAGTATTAGGCGGTATGGCGCTGCATAATATCATTATCGCAATCTCGCATCTGATTCGTCGTCGCCGGAAGGATTTGGATAAGCAGATTCCTATTCCGCGTTTTACAAAAAATGAGGTGATTCAGCACTGGATTTTGCTGATAACTTTTATTACGCTGGCAATTACCGGATTTATGCTGAAATTTCCCGATGCCTGGTGGGCGATTGCACTGACCAAGCTGGGTATCAATGAACCAGCAAGGCAGATTATTCAC
>DSDE01000321.1 GCA_011049095.1 Fidelibacterota bacterium | reverse complement strand
TCACCATATCAAGTTATCAGATCGATCTGAATCAGTTTGAGCAATTCACCTTAGAATATCTTGGATTTGACCCCATCAAAATCGAGGACATTGACAAACTGACCCTGCGCCATTTTCTGGGCAAGCTTGCTGAAGAAAAAAAATCTGCCCGCACGCTGGCCCGTAAACTGGCTGCACTAAAAAGTCTGTTTAAATATGGAATCAGTCAGGGCTGGCTTAGCATCAATCCGGCTATGAATCTGGTGACGCCTCGCATTCCAAAAAAATTACCACAGGTCCTCACCCAGGAACAGGCTGAAAAGATGCTGAAACTGGCTGAAGGCGATGATTTTCTAAAACTGCGGGACCTAACGATGATTGAGCTGTTTTACAGCGAGGGGCTTCGTCTTCAGGAGCTTGCAACACTCACACTTAGTCAGCTAAATATACATAAAAAGACCCTGAACATTACAGGAAAAGGCAAAAAGGAGCGGGCGCTCCCTTTAGGCAATGCTGCAATTATTGCCCTTAAAGCCTATCTGAAAATTCGTCACAGCGTTTTTGGTGAATTTAGCAGCACAGAACCACTATTCATAAGCCGCAGCGGAAATGCAATCGCCAGAAGAACCATTCAAAGCCGCATCGAAAAATATATGAAAATGGTTTCAGAAGGCCTGAAACAAAACAGTCCCCACGTCCTCAGACACAGTTTTGCTACCCACCTTTTAGAAAATGGCGCTGAGCTGGATGCTGTCCGACAGCTTTTAGGACACACAAGCCTCACCGCGACAGAAGTCTATACACACGTTCATGCCGACCATCTGAAGAAAGTCTATGCCCAGGCACACCCTCGGGCAAAAAATAAAAAATAAAAAGAAAGGAAAGACCTATGAGAATCGAAATTACGTCCCGCCGCTATGACGCATCGGAAAACCTTAAAGAGTATATCAACAAGGAACTGACCCGACTTGAAAAAGTCTTTGACCGTATTATTAACGCAAAAGTAACTTTAGAGGAAATCGAATCCGGACAGATGAAGGTGGAACTCCTTGTCAATGTTCCCGGCAAAGCCTTGAACAGCGAATCAAGTGACGCCGAAATTACCAAAGCGATTGATCAGGCTGTAGCCAAAATGCAGCGTCAGGTAAAAAAATATAAAGAGAAATTATAATCAGATAATGAACACTCTTCTCAAAATTGGTGAATTTTACATTGAGGCACAGGAGCAGCTACAACTGCTGCTCTTGACGCCTGAAGCCGACATGAACCGCTTTATCCGCACCGATAAATTGAATAATCCCGGGCTGGAGCTAGCTGGTTTCTGGCAGCATTTTCTGCCTGACCGCATACAGATTCTCACTATCAAGGAGCTGAACTTTCTCAATAACCTGACAGAAGCAGCTCTCATCTCCATTTTCACCAAAATGTTCAGCTATAATATACCGGCCCTGATTTGTATTTGTGAAGGTGACATTCCCAAAAAGATCTGCCAACTGGCGAATGATACCTTCACGCCTGTCTTTATTAGCCGCATAGAGTCCCTACGCTTTCTAAAAGAGGCGGGAAGCTACCTCTACAGCAAATTTGCGCCGCGAACCTCAATCCATGGCACTTTGATCGACATATACGGTGTAGGTGTGCTCCTGACAGGCCGCAGCGGCATCGGAAAAAGCGAAATCGCACTGGACCTGGTGGAACGGGGACACCGACTGGTAGCAGATGACCTGGTGAATGTAGAAAAAACCAGCGACACCGTCTTAATGGGATACGCTGAGAAACTGCTCCAGGACCACATTGAAATCCGAGGTGTTGGCATCATCAACATTCGCAAAACCTTCGGTATCCGGGCTACCCGCACACGAAAACGTATTGAGGTACAGATTGAGCTTTCAGACTGGAACCGTGAGGAAGATGTGGAAAGGTTTGGACTGGTTGACGTTTACCAGGAAATTCTCGATGTGGATATTCCCTTTGTGAGGCTTCCCATCTACCCGGGGAAAAATGTCACCGTCATTGCAGAGGTCGTCGCCCTGAATCACCTGCTGAAACTCATTGGTGAACACCCAGCTCAGGAGCTTCAGGAGAATCTTACCAGACAGATTAAACACAAACAGGCTCAGCATGAAGACTTTGGCTTATCAGATGATTTTGAATAGAAAAGATAAATGTAAATTAACAGGTGATATATGAAGGCGATTATTCCGGCAGCAGGCATGGGCACACGCCTGCGCCCCCACACCCTTAC
>DSDE01000432.1 GCA_011049095.1 Fidelibacterota bacterium | reverse complement strand
TTTTTAGATAGCCCAAAATTTCTACAGTCGCACCATTTACCGCTATATTATATCATTTCACGCATCTTTTTCCTTGCAGAACTTAGATAAAAAGGTCAAGTTTTGCACTGTGAAACACAGGAGAAAGTAAAACAATGGCCGAAATAAAATTAGGACAAAAACGTATCGGTAACCTTTATCCCGCATACATCATCGCTGAAATCGGCATCAACCACCAAGGTGATGCGGAAATTGCCAAAAAACTCATTGACGAAGCGGCAAAAGCCGGTGCCGATGCGGTAAAATTTCAGAAAAGAAAAATCAGCCGCATTCTCACGAAAGAAGGCTTAGATAAACCCTATGAAAACCCCAATAGTTTTGGAAAAACATACGGTGAGCATAAAAAAGCGTTAGAGCTGAGTGAAGCAGATTATGCCGAGCTGATGGCCTATGCTAATGAGCAAAATGTCGATTTCTGCGCCTCCGGATGGGATGAAGACAGCGTCGATTTTCTCGATGCTCTGGGTGTCCCGTTTTTCAAAATGGCCAGTGCCGACCTGACCAATACACCCCTCTTGATTCATACTGCAAAAAAGGGCAAACCAATGCTTCTCAGCACCGGAATGGCTGATTTTGCAATGGTGCAGCAGGCAGTGAATACCGTCTTGAAATATAATCAGCAGATTGCTGTTTTGCAGTGCACCTCAACCTATCCCTCAAAATTTGAGGAAATCCACCTCAATGTGCTGAAGACCTTTCAGCGGGAATTTCCTAAAGCGATTATTGGCTATTCAGGCCACGAGCTGGGAATTGCAATTTCTGAAGCGGCAGTGGTTTTGGGCGCGAAAATTATTGAGCGGCATTTTACATTAGACCGCACAATGAAGGGTGGCGACCATGCGGCTAGCCTTGAGCCAGGCGGTTTTGCAAAGCTGGTGCGGGATATCCGCCATATTGAAGCCGCGATGGGTGGCTTTGAGAAAAACATTCAGGAATCGGAAAAAGCGGTTTTTGCGAAACTTGGCAAGAGCATCGTTTCCGCGGTGAGGATTCCCGCAGGAACTGTCATCACCCGCGATATGCTCACCACCAAAGGTCCCGGCACAGGTATATCACCGACGCGTATGGATGACGTCGTGGGGAAATGCACTATAATGGACATTCCCGAAGACCTGGTCATTCCCAAAGATGCGATAGTGTGGTGATTATGGATAAACTTATTGAGAAAGCAAAAAAAATCAAATTGGTCATTACTGATATTGACGGTGTGTGGACCAATGGCATCATGTATTACACCAATGATGGCGATTTTATGAAAGCCTTTTCCACCTATGATGGAATGGGAACTTACATTTTAAAGCAAATTGACATACCCACAGCAATTATCACTGGAGAAGCCTCTCAAATGGTGCTGAAACGGGCGGAAAAACTCAAACTCGAGGATGTATTTATCGGCGTGATGGATAAGCTGGCGGTTTTTGAGCAGCTTTTAGAAAAATATGGATTGATGCCTGAAGAAACAGCCTATATCGGAGATGATATCAATGATGCGGAAGTAATGTCCGTCGCTGGACTGACGGCCTGTCCGCCTAATTCACCGGCCCTGGGCATCCTCAAGCCCGATTTCATTACGGAACGGCGCGGCGGCGAAGGAGCATTCCGGGAATTTGCCGAATTGATAATCAGCGCACAGCAAGCGCTATAAATTCATAGCCTTTCGTCAGGTATGATATAAGGACTCACAGGACATTGAGCTTCTGGCAAATCATTTACAGCGTTTTGCTCATTCTTGCTTATCCTTTTCTTATTTTTGGCTCGTTGATAAATCAAAAACTCAAGGCTTCGCGTCGGGGTCAGACTGCCATCTGGCCCAAACTGGCTGAATTTAAGAAGAATCGTCAGCCCGGAAGAAAAGTCATCTGGCTTCATGCGGCTTCTGCAGGAGAATTTGAGCAGCTTCAGCCCCTCATCAAGCGCCTTTCAGCGGGTGATTATCATCTGGTGCAGACAGTGACATCGGTGACCATTTTTCAGAAAATCAATGATGACCCGCGCTTTGATTGCATCTGTTTTTTGCCATGGGATTTACCGCGCCGGACGCAGCGCTTTATCCGTGAACTGAAGCCACATATCTTCATAAATACCCGCCACGATTTGTGGTTTAATCTGCTCTCCGCCTGCCGCCTAGAGAAGGTTCCCACCGTGCTCATCAACGCCAATCTATACGAAGCTTCGTCCCGTCTGCGTTGGTGGAAT
>DSDE01000195.1 GCA_011049095.1 Fidelibacterota bacterium | reverse complement strand
ATAGCGGTCTGAATCTCTTTTTCAGAATAATCTGAGCCGCTCTCCCGCTCCGGATTATATGTCACGGAAGGAATTTCATATTCCTTGTCATCAAGACCCATTTCGTGGATGCTCAAAATGTGCCTCCTGCGCCGTTTGCGCAGCTCTGTTTTAGCCAGATTCCCGGCGATGGTGTAGATCCATGTAGAAAATTTAGCCACCTCCCGATACATCCCGGCGCTGGTATAGAGTTTTAGAAAGGTATCCTGAACGATATCTTCTGCCTGTTCAGGATTTCCCACAAAACGGAAAATAAAATTAATCAGCCGGTCTTTATAGCGCCGCACCAATTCCATATATGCTCTTTCATCGCCATTTTGAAATTTTGCGATGAGCTCTTCATCGGTATAGCGATGCTGCGTCTGTTTAGCCACGAGCCCCTTTTCCCTCAAGGTCTTCCTCTCCAATCACCTGAAACATCTGCACTAATAGTGTAAGGGGATCAGCTTGCGAGTTTGTCTTTAAAAGTGTGTCCGTCTCAACAGCTTTAGCGATGGCCGCTCTGATTAGAGGAAATGAATAGCGGCCTGCATCAGCGCCGCCAGGCCACCAGGTAGGCCGGAAAAAAATATTTGCTGCTCTCTGTAAATCAAAGTCGCTCCGCTTTCGCTGCGGGTCACTTTTAATCATCAGCAAGGCATTAAAAAAATTGTAAAAGCCAATGACGACTTGGGTGGCTTTATCAGCATAGCCGTGGTCCGTCAGGTTTTTTAAAACATGAATGGCTCTTTTAAGGTCTTTGTTTTTCAGAGCATCCCACAAAAAATCAACTGGATAAGATTTGACTGCGCCAGCCACAGCCCGAACGTCTTCGGCTTCGATACGCTCAGCAGGCTCGCAATAGAGGTCCAGCTTGTCCATTTCATTACTGAGGTCTGAAAGACTGCTGCCTGTAATTGAGATAAGCTCTGTAATGGCTTCACCACTTATAGCTCGCTTGCGTTTTCGGGCCTGTGTTTGAAGCCAACGAGGAATTTCATTGATATCGGGAGACACAGCCTGCATGAGCTTTGCTGATTTCTCAAGCTCTTTAAGAAATTTATTTTTTCTGTCGATAGCAGACTGGACTAAAAGAAGGCAGTTTTCCGGATTGGCTTGCTGGAGATATTGATTAAGCACCTTTCTGGCTGTGGGAATCAGGCCTTTTATTTCCCAGATAATAAGTAAACTATGGCTTTCAAAAAGAGAGTTGCTATAAAGGGCATTCTGCAAATGAGATGCGCTGCTTTCCATAGCATTCACCGAACTGATCTCTGCAGACGGATATTTCCTGCGGTAGGCTGATTGTGCTGTTAATACTGCCTGGTCAATAAGATAGAGATCATCGCCATAGATAAAATAGACAGCTTTCAGCTTGCCCTGCTGAATTGAATCCAATTCTTTTTGAAAGGTGCCGAATGCGTTCATCTCACCCGAAAGTTAAGACGATAAAACCAATTATGACACAATAATAGCTAAAGACAGAGAATTTTCCGACAATGAGCAGTCTCATAAGCCATTTGATTGCGGCATATCCACTGATAAAAGCCACAAAAACCCCGATGCCCATCATCAGCCAATTGATATCATTTTGGAGTACATTTTTCAACTCCAGAATCGTAGCGCCAAAAACGAGAGGCAGCGCCATAATAAAGCTAAAGCGGGCGACTTCTTCCCGGCGAAAGCCCATCAGCATCCCGCTGGCAATGGTGCTGCCACTTCGACTAATGCCAGGGATGATGGCCAAGGCCTGGAAAATTCCAATAATGATTGCGCCCCAAATAGTCAGACGCTCTTTTTTCTCCTGACTCCAATGAGAGATAAAGAGGAGAAAACCGGTGAAAACCAGGGCAAAACCCACGCCGCTTAGGCTATTAAAGCGCACTTCAAAAAAATCTTTAAAGATTAGACCAATGATGCCGGCGGGAATAATACCTAAAATAATCTGGATACTCATTGCAAAATTAGTATCCGATTGATAATTATCTTTCCATTGTGAAACGTGTGAAATTTTCCTAAAAAAGGAAATAATCATCTGCCAGATATCCTTTCTAAAAATAAACAGCACCGAAAGGAAAGTGCCGAAATGGAGAAAGACCTCCAGCGTAATGCCCGGCTGCTTCAAACCTAAAATAGCTTCACCAATGACCAGGTGACCCGAGCTTGAAACCGGCAGAAATTCTGTCAGCCCTTGAAGCAAGGCCAGGATAATAATATCT
>DSDE01000102.1 GCA_011049095.1 Fidelibacterota bacterium | reverse complement strand
CATGATAACTTACTTTCAAACATTTAAAATATTTTCAGCGCTTTACAAATTTTCTTCATTATCATTTTTAAATTCAGTAAATTTTTTTATGAAACATAAACAAACACAATCATTTGAAGAGCAGTTGGGGTTTTATACCGTAGGAAATATCCAGAACTTTCAAAAAGGACAAAAGAACAGCTTCTTTCAATTTCTACAGGAGCACCCACACATAAAAATCGATAGTTTATTATACTATTCAGAGGCGCAGCTTCAGGATATAAATTTCCCCCCGGATCTATACGACCTCCTGTTTGCTGTAAAAAACAAACAAAGCGATTTCCATCAGGAACTGACAGAACTCAAGCAATCAGGTATTCATCTTATTCCCAGCTCCTCCATTCATTATCCTAAAACACTCCGCGCTAAGCTTATTAATAGCACTCTCCCACCCATACTCTATTGTAAGGGAGAGATTAAATTGTTGACAAAAGAGATAAGCGCTATCCTCTCTACACAAAAAGTTTCACCCAATAAACACATTCAAACTCGATTACTTCTGGAAAATATCCAAAACAAAAATCTAGCGCTGCTTTGCGGAGTGGGAAGTGAAACAGATGAGTTGACTTTCGAATTTGCGATTCAGCACAATCATCCTTTAATCATAATACTATCAAGGGGAATATTGGCAAACGGATACCTTCCTTTTGAGCTTCGAAAACCATCAATACCTGAAAATATTCTCATTATCAGCTTTTTTCCTCCCTATCAGAGGAGCAGCGAAAAGAGCGAACTTTCACGCCTAAAGATGATACACAGTATTGCAGAACGTTCATATATAGTAGATATTCGTCGAAACAGCGTATCCTGGAAAGCGGCTCTTCAAGCCCTGAAGGATAAAATGAAGCTCATCCTTGTGGAAAATGAGCGACAAGCAGATACTCACATCTCGCTGTACGTGCGCGGTGCAGGATTAGTTGACAGCAGCCTGCAATATCGGTATCAAGATTCCTTTCCAACTCTGCTGAATGCTTTTCTCAGCAAGGAAAAAGCAAGTCTGGCAAAAATTAAAAAACATTTTGATCTATCTCTCAGTCAGGAGCTTTTGCGGGAGGACCTGACCTCACTGCCAGATATCTATACAGAAAAAATCGGCAATCGAATTTACTATCGAACAAAAAATGAGACCCTAGACCAATTGCAGCTATTTTAACTGGCACTTCTCAATTTACGATTAAGCCAATTCATCAATAAATATATTACATGCCAATTTCGTCGGCTATTTCACTCATTGCGCCGATGGCCATCTCGAAAAACTTTGCCTTCTCCAGCCCCACTTTTTCTATATCATTAATAAATTCACGATTGACGGAGGCGGCAAAACTGCGGTCTTTGAATTTTTTATTTATTGAGCTGACTTTTGTGCCAGCGATTTTTTTATCAGGTTTAAGAATGACATAAGCGGTAATAATACCCGTAATATTTTCGGCGGCTGCTAAAATATAATGAAAATCTTTCGTTCGGGCTGCCATACTGCCTTCAAGCCCTTCAGTGTGCGCCAGAATTGCATCAAAGATCTCAGGAATATCATAGCCTTCATCCTTAAGAATCTGTACTGTTGTAATACCATGACGAGAATAATCTCCCTGAATCAAATCCATGTCCAAGTCGTGGAGCAAACCGGCAATTCCCCAAAATGTTTCATCTGCACCGAAATATCTCGCCAAGCGGCGCATAATCACTTCACTCTCTCGGCTGTGCCTCCGCAGATATTCAGTGTGTAAATATTTATCAAATAGCGCCTTCGCCTCGCTTTCGCCCATCGTGTGCTTAAGCATTTAATCCTCCTTTTTGCTGAAAAACTTTCAACCAATAGTCTGTAGGGTTTTTCTCCAATGATTTTATTCTTTCAGATTCACTATCCTGCTCATTCTCTATGAGAAACCTTTGAATAAAATCCTCGGCGCTCATTACTTCTTGTCCACCAAGACGGGCATAACTAAGCAGTTCTCTATCAGAACTCACAATAATGATCTCATGCCGGGTATATCCCTCAGACATTCGCTTAATCACAGAATCAGCATTTTCCCCAGAGCCAGAAAAATAAACATCTAGCTTCCCGATACGAGTTTGATTGCCCCGCTTACCATCAAAGACAGCGATGATTCTGTCTTTTTTCCCGAGAGAAAGCCGATTCATTAATTGTATAAATCTTGTTTGCGCCTCACGCAAATCCAATGCCCTTATTTCGGGAATCTTATACAT
>DSDE01000341.1 GCA_011049095.1 Fidelibacterota bacterium | reverse complement strand
CCGCTGGCCAATCCTGTTTGATCATCCCGTTTAATCCACACTTTCAAGCCAAGGGTCTCGCTGACTGCAGGGAGAAAGTGGCAGGGTGTGGGAGCCAGAATATATTTTCTGCGTAAATCTGACATTTTTAGAGAAGGGTTAACATCAATAAAATTCCCGTGAAACTAATCATAATTGGAAAGATTGCCAGGCTGAATTTTTTTGCTGTAGGATCAGTAAAAACTTCGACTTGCCATTCGTGAATGCTTTCCAGGCCATGCTCGTCGATGGCCCTGACTCGAAATTCATGAACGCCACGATCTGGTGAGCGAGGATTCCAGGTGATCAGGCCGCTGACGGGGTCCAGGTCTGCCAGTTTTGGCATTTCTAAAGAAACATATTGAAAAGAATCGCCATTTGGATCTTCTGCCGTGATCTGGTAGCTATATGGAAATCCGGTCATTGCTGCAATGAGGGGTTTGCTGGAAAAGACCGGTGGCAGATTGACCAAGAGTGTGAAAGTTTGTCCAGCTTTTTGATGGCCGTCATCCACTAGAAAACTGATAAGATTCTGGCCCTTATGCTCTGGCCCAGGTTTCCAGGAGAGGGAAAAATCTTCCAAAATCATACCGTCAGGCGCATCAACCAGCTTGAGGGTCAAAGGCTGGCTTTTGTTGTGGTCTTTCACTATGATGGGATAATGCCAGGATGCTCCCAGGTGGACGAGGCTGTCGGGGCGGGAGATTATTCTTGGCGGAGAATTGACAAATAGATTGAAAGCGCTTGTATCGAATGTGATACCGTCTGTTGCTTGCACTTTTACTTGAAAAGTATCAAACTGCGTTCTCTCTGGTGTCCACTGTATCAAGCCCGATTGAGAAATCGTCATTCCCGGCGGACTGCTCAGGAGCTTAAATGCCGCTCGCCAATCTTGATGTTCTTTAAATTTGGGAAGGGATTCTGGTGGCAGCTTGAGTATTCCGGCGAAGATATCGCTGATTTTTGCATCTCCCTGGTATTTGGGATTTTTTTCTATGAAAAGATCGGGTCCAAAAGAAAAGCTGTGTTTGACGGCGCTGCGCACTTCAATTTCGCTAATGCCGCCCCGAGGCTCTTGCCTCTGAACCATAACGCTTTGTCTTTGGAGAAAAGCTTGTATTTTATCATTTATAAAAGCCAGCTCTCCAATATCTTCCACCCTGATTCGGTAGAGGCTTGTTTTATTGCGGTCAAGATATTTAATCTGATGTTGCCAGGGAATTTGAACCATCGCTGGTCGCGGTGATGTAGGAATTATTTTAATCGGGTCATTGACATAAACCATCAGTTTGATTTCGTCAGAGACATAGCCATCGCTGACGATGATTTTTAACTGATCATAATCATATTGGTTTTCCCTGACCCGCCAGCTAAGATAACCGCTTTCTGATAGCTCAGCCGGCGGTGAATCGGGAGAAAGGCGAAAACTCAGTTCTGCATTTTTGTTAGGATCGGTGGCTGTACACTGATAGGTAAATAATTCCCCTGGATGGAGTATAGCTGATTTTGCTTTGGAGCTAATTTTTGGCGGGGCATTGACATATACGGGTATCTTTTGAAAACGTGTAGTAATGCCGTCGCTGGCGCTGACGACCACTAATTGAGAATCAATTTCACTGAAATCCGGCGTCCAGCTTAGTTGACCTTCAGAATGAAGATTTACATTGGCCGGACTCTCTTCCAGTTTAAATTTAAGTTGCTTTATCTGCTGCACTGTAAATTTTGGCACTGTTTTTACCTCAGTAGAAAGTACACCGGCTATAAGCTCACTAAAACTTATTTTAAGTTTTTCTGGTGTGTCTGCAAGGCTTAAAAAAATACTGTTATCAAAGGCTTGTACATTTGTCACAAAAGGGCGGATATTAATAAACTGCCGCTGATATGCCACGGTTTCTACATTGGCAATATCTTTTTTTATAAAAGATTCAATGCTGCTTTGAAATGGGCTAAGTTTCTGGGAAGAATTAAATTTAATCTGATAGAGGGCGCTGGCATTCCGGTCTTCTGTTTTGATAGAATAGAACCATGGGCGTCCAACAGGCAATATGCTATTTGGCGGTGATGACACAATCTGCACTGGATCATTGACATAGACCATAAATTTTACACTATCACAGTCAAAAGCATCGTCAACTATCACGGTAAAAAGATTGATATCGAGGAATTTTTCATCAGGAATCCAGGTGAGGAGGCCGCTGCTGTCAATGTGAGCGCCAGGCAATCCCTTAATCTTAAAATAGTGTTCAGAATCATCATTCATATCATT
>DSDE01000276.1 GCA_011049095.1 Fidelibacterota bacterium | reverse complement strand
TGGTGATAGGAGAATATGACAGCGCTGAAATCTGTTTACAGAAATATAGAGAGGCTATTCCGGAAAACATCGAGCCCCTTCTCTTATTAGCCGAACTTTATATGGAAACAAGTCGCTTTGAGCAGGCTGCTGAAATCTTAGACAAAAGTGAATTGCTAAAACCCAAACATATCTCAGCGCTCATTCACAGAAGTATCTTATCCCAGAGAATAGGTGATTTTGCCGATGCGGAAAGGCTGCTTTTTCAGGCGCTGCATTTTGCTAACAGCAGGATAGACTCAGCGGCGGTTTATTATCAAATGTCAAGTCTTTATTATCGCCAGGGAAGACTCACCGAAGCCCTTGAAGCAATTATTAATAATGAAAAAATGTCTGCTGATGATCTAACGCCATATAGGCTTTTAATGAATAAAATCCAGCATATTGAGCTTTTTGTCTGGCTCAAAGAAGATATAGTGGCTCTCGAAATTATTGAGCGTCTTAAAAGGCTCTGGTCTGCCGCCGGTGATTTATTTCTATTTGCAGAGTTAAATTATGCCCTGGCTAAAAAAGACCCGACTTTGTTAGAGATAAGTATCGCCCAGATAGAAAACAGTACGCTCTCTGAGCTTTTTGGGATTACCCTGGAGAATAATCTTGAATATGCAAGGGGGCAATTGGAAGAACTTCGTGATAAGCCGCAGATGGCTCTCAGGCACTACAAAAATGCAGCAAAGGACCCTCGCATGTGGCAGGAAGTCAATATCGCTATCGGAAGATGCTTTAGAAAAAATGCTGATTTCAGGCTGGCAGAAAAAGAATTCACAAAGGTGCTGAGACGCTATCCTGCAAGCCCAGAAGCCCACTTCGAGCTTTCTAAGCTCTACTGGGACTGGAACAAGCATGAGAAGGCGATGAACCATATGGAGATTGCCACAGGCATCTGGTACAAAGCTGACAAACATCACCCATTGGCAAAAGAAGCAGCCGGGCTCTATCGCCAATGGAAAATTATGTCGATGCTGTAAATTGAAAAGATACTGATCAAACTGATGATAAACTTTGGAGAAGTATATGATGATCCGATATTTTGGCACAATTTTGCTTTTAATTTCAAGTTTGAATGCCTCTGACTGGCAAGAAAGGCTTCATATACTCTGGAATCAGGAGCCAGCAAATCTCAGCCTTCAAAAAGTGCCTGGAGCAATGCTGGGTCCTGTCTCTTTTCTGGAAAAAAATGATACTTTACTCTTGCTGGATGCCGCTTCTCAAAGTATCATTCAGTTTCACAATCAAGAGTTTATAGGTCGTCAGCTAATCAATATGGAAGGTCTGGAAGATTTTATTCTATATGACAAATCTTTTTTAGTCCTGGCAAAACAGCGTCTTTGGGAAATGAGTGGAAATTACAAGCGTCAAATTCACGTTGAGATTCCATCACTTGCAGTTATAAAAGGGTTGAAGCTTCAGGAAGACCAGCTCATTTTCACTCTAAGCAACGGTCAAAGGATATTGACTCCCAAAGGGAAATGGCCTGACTTTAATTTACAGAACGCTGAAATAATTGTTCGTAAATCAAGTCCGATGAACGCCACTGTTTTTAGAAATAATAAAAGCCTATTTTCCCTTACCGGAGAAGAATTTGGTGCAATACAGCCAGTGAAGCTAAACGGAAATCAGCTTTGGCTCTATGTTGAAATAATTCTGAAGCATAAACCCCTCACTGTGGACCGCCAACTGCGATGCTATTCATTATCCGGCAAATTGCAAAAGGCCGTGGAATTGCCCCGATATCAGGCTCATGAGATTTTTAGAGAATATCAGGTTTCTGATGATAACCTTATCACACTCCTGTTTTCTAATCGAAAAGGGCTTTACATTTTACTATTGAATGCAATGGACTCTGACCAGGTTTCATTTATTCCCTTTCCGGAGCAATATCACCAAACAAAGCCAGGAGAAAAGTCTGGCTTAGAGGAAGAATTTTATCATAAAACGGAATATGATAAATTCCCAAAAGAATCAGTAAGCCGACAGGAAGCCCTCGATATTGCTGATACTTACTATCAGCACAGTTGGACAGCATCAGCAGCTAATATCACCAACGGCCAGATTACTGACCCCGACGGCAATGCCTTGGAAACGCCGGAATGGGTGGTAGTGGGAGCCAATTATGATTTTCCCTATAAATGGGGCGGATTCAATACCATTAATTCTTATGATGCAGGTTTGCTGGATGGCAAATCTGCCGGAGACAAGGCCACATCAGCAGTGAGTCAATATGCAGTGGGTGTGGATTGCAGTGGTTATGTA
>DSDE01000069.1 GCA_011049095.1 Fidelibacterota bacterium | reverse complement strand
CTCCAGTGAAGGTTTCCAGAGTTTATGGAGAAAATCATCGACGGCCTGCGGTGTTTTAGCCATTCGCCGGGTCAGTTGGTATTGGGCGTAATTTTCATAACCCATAACTTGCGCCAGAGCTACTCTCAGGGATGCGATTTTGGCAATGATTTCATTGCAGTCATATTTATCGCCATTATTGCCGCGGTTGACGTAGCCTTTATAGACGATTTCCCGCAGGTCCCGCCTCTCTGAATATTGCAAAAAGGGGATAAAGCTGGGTTTTTGAAGGTTAATAGCCCAGGATTTATCCATACCTTTTGATTTTGCCAGCTCAGCAGCAGCCTCCCGCACTTCAGCAGGCAATCCCGCAAGGTCTGATTCATTTTCAATGACTAAAATGATTTTATTGGTTTCGGCCAGTTGATTCTGGCGAAATTTTATATAGAGGTGAGAAAGCTCTTCCTTGATTTGTCGCAGTTTTTCTTTATTTCCTGAAGAAAGGAGCGCGCCGTTATGGACAAAATCTTTATAAGTCAGATCCAGTACAAACAGCTCTTCTTCGTTGAGAATCAGTGATTCACGACTATCATACAATGTTTTGACTCGCTGGAAAAGCGCTTCATTGAGGTAAAGATCGCTATTAAGGCGGGAGATGCGAGGGGAGATTTCTTTGGAGATATTTTGCAGCGTTTCATTGGTGTTAGCGCCATTAAAAACCCCAAAAACCCGGTTTGTGCGCCACAGCAGCTCACCGCTTGTTTCCAGCGCTTTGATGGTATTCTCAAAAGTGGCTTTTTCACTGTTTTCTGCGATTTTTTTGATTTCAGCTTCATAGTGTTGAATGCCTTCTTCAAAAGCCGGCATAAAGTGCTGAAGCTCAATGGCTTCAAACGGCACGCTTCCAAAATTTGTGTCCCATTCTGTCAGCAGCGGATTGATCTCTTTTTGACAATTGCTGAAAAGTAAAACAAGCGCTGTAAAGGCAATTAATTTTCCCAAACGCATCTCAACTCCTTTTTCTAAATGATTCATATTCTCCAAAATTTAGTCAATACAATTTCAATGAGAAAGGAAGAATTTGTATATTTAGATTTTGAAAAAAGTGCAAAGCAAAAAAAATCACAAAGATAGAAGCAGTTTGATGGTGCATTTCTGTTGACTGAGAAGGATTAGAATGAACGTTGATAATATGAACGAATCTTCTTACGGATATGTCTGCTATGAGCTGGTGAAAGACCAGTCTGGCTGGCCTGTAGATTATCGTTTTCTCGATATGAATCGGGCATTTGAAGCTATAACCGGTCTTTCCCGTGAAGCGGCGCTAAATCGTCAGGCTGATGAAGTCTTGATGGACATGGAGGAAGAAAGTTTTGACTGGATAAGCTTTTGTGGCGATTTGGGGTTTTCAGAGGCAAAGCGTCAATTTGAGCAGTTTTCTTTGCTGCAAAAAAAGTGGTATAAGGTAGAGGTTTCAAAAACAGAAGACGGCGTTTTTTCGGCTTGCTTTGTCGAGGTGCCCAATGAGACGCTTTTAATATCCCTATCTCGGCTGCTGAATCAATTTTCGGCTCAAAAATCAGACTACACGCTCTTATGCAAGGAGCTTTGTCGTATCACAGGCGCTGACCATGCCCTGCTTTTTTTACCAGACCCCTATGACAAAGATTGCCAGCAGCTCTATACGGAAGGAAAAACCGAGCAGCTTAAAGAGTTGGAAAAGGGCTGGGGCCTTCATCTGATGCAGCCACAGTGGAATTATGAATCCAAAAACCCGAATGAGATCAAAACCCATAAAGTTACGGTTTTTAATGATCATTTCTCCCTCAGAGCCGCAGCAGGTTTAGATCCGGTTTTTTCTCAAGGCGCTCACATATCTGCATCCGGCCCCATCATCGCCGCCAAATTGACGCGTATTGAAAATTCATACGGTGGAATGCTTTTACTGAATGTGTCTCACCACACCGCCGAAATGCCGCCAGATTTCATCGAAAACTGTGCCGATATGGTGGCAGCGGCTCTGGAAAGGATACAGCTCGAAGAGAAAATGCAGTTTCGGGAAGCCCAATATTACGCCATTTTTGAGCAGTCGCCATACGCCATTGAGCAATTTGACAGCGCCGGAAAAATCGTTCGCATCAACCAGGCCTGTCTCGACCTTTTTGGCATTGACGATATCAGCTACATCAAAGACTATAATCATTTTGATGATCCGCAGCTTACTAATGAACAAAAAGAGACGATTCGCGCCGGCAGGCAGCTCAGGTTTGAGGCGCCTTTTGATTTTGGAAAGGTGACGGCCTATCCCACAAGG
>DSDE01000061.1 GCA_011049095.1 Fidelibacterota bacterium | reverse complement strand
TGATACACAAAGCATGATTGGCAGAGATAGACAGAACAAGTTGAAGGGTGGTGGATTAGAGGATATAAAAAATAAGGAAATAAGCAGAAAATGTTTTGTTAAAAATATCAGCAAGATTAAATTTAGTGCTGTTTATACCTATAGTTTTTTGGTGTAAACGAAGGAAAGATGAAGGCAAAAAGAAACGATGAATACAATAAAAGTTACACTCAAAGATGGCTCAGTACGCGAATTAGCTGCAGACGCCTCTGCATATGATTTGGCCCTTGATATTTCTGATGGGCTTGCCCGGCAATCAATTGCAGCCGAAGTAAACGGTAAAATAGTTGATCTAAATCGGAAGATTGACGATGGCGCTGAGGTGAGGATAATCACAGTCAATATGCCTGAAGCCCATGAAATATTGCTTCATAGCACGGCACATATTATGGCACAAGCCGTGAAGAGACTCTATCCCGATGCAAAAGTTACCATTGGTCCGGCTCTTGAAGAGCGTTTTTATTACGATTTTGATATGCCTCAAGCACTGACTGAGGAAGATCTGCCTCGCATCGAAGCGGAAATGGAGAAAATTATCAAAGAGAACCAGCTTGTAAGCCGCTCTGAGATGCCACGGGATGCGGTAAAGGCCTTTTTCAAGTCAATTAATGAAGACTACAAGCTGGAAATAATTGATGAAATACCTGACGAAGAGACGGTTTCAGTCTATTCCCAGGGAGAATTTTCCGATCTTTGCAGGGGGCCTCATATTCCTTCTACAGGAAAAATATCTGCTTTTAAACTGCTTTCAGTTGCAGGAGCTTACTGGCGTGGCAATCAGCAAAACAAGATGCTTTCCAGAGTCTACGGTACTGCCTGGCCTGATAAAAAAGGCTTGAAAAAATATCTGAATCGCCTGGAAGAAGCAAAAAAGAGAGATCATCGCCGCCTAGGAAGGGAGCTGGACCTTTTTGAAATCAATGAGCAGGTTGGAATGGGTCTGGTTTTGTGGTATCCCAACGGTGCCTTACTGCGGAGATTGATTGAAGACTATTGGTACAAAGTGCATCGCCAAAAAGGCTATGAGCTGGTTGTTTCACCTCATGTCGGAAAAGCTGATCTTTGGGAAACCAGCGGTCATCTGGGATTTTATAAAGAGTCTATGTATGCTGCTATGGATGTGGAGGGGCAGGATTATTTTATTAAACCGATGAATTGTCCATTCCACATTATGATCTACAAGAGCCATCAGCACAGTTACCGAGATCTGCCAATCCGCTATGCAGAATTAGGTACTGTTTATCGCTATGAACTCAGTGGGGCGCTTCATGGTTTGATGCGGGTACGCGGTTTCACTCAGGATGATGCACATATTATCTGTACGCCAGACCAGCTTAATGATGAAGTGGAAAAGCTATTAGGCTTCAGTTTTGATTATCTTAAAACATTTGGATTCACTGAATTTGAAGTGTATCTGTCCACGCGACCAGATGAAAAATTCGTCGGTGCTCCTGAAAGCTGGGATATCGCTCAGAAGTCACTGAAAGATTCCCTCGTTAATATGGGCATCGACTTTAAAGTTGACGAAGGTGGTGGCGCTTTCTACGGCCCTAAAATTGACATTAAGATTAAAGATGCCATCGGCAGGGTTTGGCAGTGCACAACAATTCAATTTGATTTTAATCTTCCCGAAAGATTTGAGATGAAATATGTTGATGCTGATGGTAGTTTTCATCGGCCGTATATGATTCATCGCGCGATTATGGGTTCTCTGGAACGATTTATTGGAATCCTGATCGAAGATACTGCAGGTCGCTTTCCCTTGTGGCTTGCACCGGTTCAGGTGAAAGTACTGCCAATAGCAGACCGCCATTTTGAATATTCTCAAGAAATAGCTTTGATGCTTGAAGAGGCCGGCATCCGAGTTCAGACAGATGCACGCCAGGAAAAAACCGGATACAAAATTCGGGAGGCCGAACTGAAAAAAATCCCCTATATGGTGATCATAGGTGATAAAGAAGCCGGAGAAGGAAGTCTCAGCGTACGTAAACAGCGGCTTGGAGACTTGGGCACAATGACCCCTCAAACCTTCCTGGAGAGATTACAAACAGAAATCGCAACAAAACAAAAGGAGTAAATATCAGCGCAAAAAAAAATGAGCAATCCACACGGATAAATCACGAGATTCGAGCCTCAGAGGTTCGGCTCATTACCGTTGAAGGAGAGCAGTTAGGAATTGTAAGCATACGCGAGGCGCTGTACATAGCTGAAAAAAGAGGTATGGACCTTGTGGAAATCGCTCCCAATGCCACCCCCCCC
>DSDE01000117.1 GCA_011049095.1 Fidelibacterota bacterium | reverse complement strand
GAATAAATTAGGTAAATATATGGGACTTTCTAGTCAGTTTACCGTAAAGTTTAATAATTTTTCTCCCATTATTGGCTGGGCCAATGTAGATACAATTATCATTACAAAAGCCTGGATTGAGCTCTACCCATTCAAAAACTGGCCAGGAGACAGTACAGCGTTTTTGGATATTAGCGTCGAACAAATTGCTCCGGATACTGCTTTGAGTTGGTCAAACTATCTCGCTGCTGAGACAGTTGATTCTATTTGGGAATTCCTTTCTCTAAATGGAATAAGCTTGATTCAGGACACCACGGTTTCAATTACCGACGTGGTCGAAATTCCAATAAATCTCGAATTGCTGAACCAATGGCGAAAAAACCTGATATTGAATAACGGTTTACGTTTTATAAGCTCAGAAGAAAATGAGAATCTGATGGCTGCGTTTTATGCTTATGATCATTCACTGGAATATTCACCAAAACTAAAGATTCAGTGCTCAGTATCAGACAGCAGCGGAATTTTGCCGGCAGACACCCTCGTAACTTTATATTCCACCGGTGATCTGCAGTATTCTGAAAATAAATACAAGCCTGATTTTTCGCAGCTCATTCTTTCTCAGGGAGTGGTTTATATGCCCTGGTTAAAGATGCCCGCGCTTCGCGACACAATTCCCGAAAATGCCATTATTAATAAGGCCTTTCTTGCAATTGAATATGATGATAATCTTTCTTATTTTGATGAGAGGTCAAAAATCATCCAATTAAAATACCTTTATTCCGATAATTGGGAATCTTCCACTGCTTCAATCGATATCTACCTCCAAAATACTTCAGCAGTGTACGATACAGCAAAAAATATCGTTTTTGACCTTAGCAGAATCATTCAATATTATATTGCCGGAGGGTCCAGGGATGCCGAAGCCCGTTTTCGATTCAGTTTTTTGGATGAACAAGAAGGATTTAGCAGAATTATTCTGGATGCAGCGAGTGTGCGCCTTGATTTGTATTATACTCTTATGACCACAAAGCCTGGAGAAAATGAATGATAAGACGATTTATCACAGTATGCCTGCTGCTGATTGCCGCCCTTTTGCCATCGGGTCTTTTGGGTGGCACATTTGAAATATTTGGTCTGGGCAGGCCAGTTCAACCAGCTTCAGCAGCGGCTTTGGGGCGTGGAGGTATCGGACTGGCTTATACTGACTCGATTTCTATCAATTTTTCAAATCCTGCCCATTTAAGCGCGGTGGACAAGTCCGGGCTCGAGCTTGGAATTCGAGGAAACTATACGAGAAATAGCGGTGATTACCTGGTCGAGGCCAGAGAAGATTTTGATTTTGGCGTGATGAAGCTGCCTGTTACCCGAAAAGGTGGTATGGCATTTGGCGCTTATCCCCTCTTTAAAGCCGCTGCTGACTATACAATGTCCAACTCTGATATTCATAGTTCAATAAAAAATTATGGGCAACTTTATGCTATGTTTATTGGCGGCGCTTATCGCCCTCTCCCATTTTTGTCTGTAGGCGTCAGCCTTGAAGCAATTAGCGGAAAATATGAATTTGAGACTATGATTGATTATTCAGATTCCACGCTTCTCGATACTAGACTGATGCGTAGCAATGGCTTTGATGGCCGAAGAATAAACAGTGGTCTTGCTTTCAACCCCCTCGATAATGTTCAGATTGGCATTTCCTACAGCTCTATGATCAGGGGCTCGAGAAAAGAGATTAACAGCTATGGTTCTGCTGATGGATCTTTTAGCTTTCTATATACAGCACCTGACACAAGCGATATCAATGGTTCTTTTATTCCTGACATCATTGGGCTGGGCGTCAGCATCAGGAATAGCAATTTTGGAATAATATCAGTGGAATATCAATTGATGAAGTTTAAAGATATTGCTTCTGATCTAAATTTCTCAATATTTCAAAACGGGAATATGCAAGACCTGCATCGCTTGGCTGCAGGGTGGGAGAAACCTGGAAAAAGGCAGCTTTTTATACCTTATCTGCAAAAAATTACCTGGCGTGCTGGTCTTATTTTTGAATCCGGTTTTATAGAGAGTCAGAGCAAGCAGCAACATCAGATGGCAGCATTCTCAATCGGGTGCGGACTGCCGTTAAGTAAATTTCAGCATCGAGTCGATATGGCTCTCGTGGGAGGGATTACAAAGGGACAGCTTTATGAGAATCTTACCGAAACTGAGCAATGGATTCAGTTTAAGATATCAATCACAGCAATGGAGAGATGGTTTATAACCAAAGGAAAATACAGATAATCAAAAGGAGACGAAGAAATGGCACGATCTAAAGGACTT
>DSDE01000176.1 GCA_011049095.1 Fidelibacterota bacterium | reverse complement strand
TGATAGATCCTCACGTACATCTGCGGGACTGGAATGAAAGTGCAAAAGAGACGGTGAAACACGGTCTGGAACTGGCGTATGATTCCGGGCTCAGCGGTGTTTTTGAAATGCCCAACACAAATCCGGCAATGATCAGCAGGGAATTGCTGTTGAGAAGAATAGACCTGGCAGATTCAGTTTTTACTGATATTTTTCATGGCATTTATGGCGGACTTACGGCTGATCTGACTCAGCTTGAAGAGATGGTGAACTGCCATCGGGAGTTATTTCCCCGAATTGTAGGCTTCAAGCTCTTTGCCGGTAAAAGCACCGGTAATCTCAGCGTTCCGGAATTGGCTAGGCAAAGGGCGATTTTCCGGCGGCTTACAGAGCTGGATTATCGGGGTCTTGTGGCAGTTCACTGCGAAAAAGAGTCTCTTTTCCGTCCGGAATTATGGAATCCGGCTCAGCCGCTGACCCACTCCCTGGCCCGAGCGCCAATAGCTGAATTGCGCTCAGTGGAAGATATGCTGTCCATCATCTTGGAAACAGGCTTTCAGGGAATATTGCATATCGCCCATATCAGCACAGATGCGGCTGTTAAAACAGTGATAAAACACCGGGAAAAATATCCTGATGCTCGTGTCACTTGCGGTGTCACGGCGCACCACCTCTTTCTCAGCGCTGAAACCATTCCCCGGGAGAAGGCGCTCCTGGCGAAAGTGAATCCCCCACTGCGCAGCCAACAGACCCGTCTCCAGCTTTTGCAGCACCTGAAAAACGGTGATATTGACTGGATCGAAACGGATCATGCGCCCCATAGCAAAGAAGACAAATTTGAGAAATATCTCAGCGGAATACCTGCGCTGCCAATTTATTGCAGTCTGGAGAAGCAGTTGACTCAAGCCGGTGTCAGCAGCGAGCTTTTCCAAAAAATCACCCATGACAATATTAATAAAGCCTTTGGGCTCCAATTAAAAAATCGTCGGGAACCCAATTTTCGCGATCGAAAAGGAGATTATTGGGGCTGGATATTTGATTAGTTTCAATCCTGCTCTTCTTCTATAGTGGGGAAAGCGTCCCGCTTTTCTTTTATCGTATTGTTAGAATTGCTTGGAAACGCCAGGGTGTGTTCATTCGGGGAACTCGCGGATTATTTACACCAGGTCACTGAGCGGAGCCGAAATGACCAACGAATCGAAGCGCCCGGATTATTCTTTCAGCCATAGTTCCGTCCTCGTGCCTCGGGCTCATTTTACGCGCTACTTGAATCATTCAATACTCTTTATTACGTCGAGGTGAGCGACTCAGAGACCCGATTTATTAATTCCTTCCAATTGGGTGGTTTTATAAGATAAGCATCAACATCCAGATTTTTTGCTTTGTAGATTTCTTCTTTTTGGGAGATTGAAGACAAGATGATGAACTTGGACTGGGGTGAAAACTTACGAATCATTTCGATGGTATGGAAGCCGTCCATTCCCGGCATATTGATGTCCATAAGCGTGATATCAGGCAAAAAAGATTTAAAAACCCTAATGGCCTCGATACCACTTGCCGCTTCCTGAGTATTAGCGCCATGTTCATTCAGCGATTTTGTAATGAGCCCGCGCATTGTTTTAGAATCATCCACAATAAGGATTTTTTTATTGAGCAGCTGGGCTTTTACAGATTCAGAGAAGCTCAGTCGCAGGAGAATCTTGACAGAGCTGAAGTCTGGACCAGCACCTGATATTGATTTCCCAGGTTTTGCACTCAGCTTAATAAGATATGACTTTGCACTTTTATTTTGAAAATTATACTTATAATCTTTTTTGAAAAAGGGCGAATCAAATTCGGTTGAAGCTCCCAGCTTATTCCACTCTGAGGTCGTTTTTCCAAATACAATCTTGATAAAATCATTCAGAGTATCGGTGGCATCATTATTATGTGCAGTAAATTCACTTGCCCCCAACTGTTCACCAATCGCCGAGGCCAGACGCAAGGCATCATTTTCATCAGCGAAAGCTAAAATCATTTCGCCATTCAACTGGTGTGCAATCTGGCGGTAATTGATGACATGGGCTAGAGGATAAACCCCCATTTCATTTTGGTCAACTTTAAGCTGGACATCAAACACTTCTAGATTGCTTAATTGTTGAACTGTTGATTGACATGCATCAGTTAAGCTTTTTAATCGTCTGTTAATATCTCTCATTTTTGCTCCATAGCTCTATCTGATTCTTCAAGAGAGAGAAGCTCTTCTGGGCAAAATTTGCTATTTTCCAAAAAAGTGCAATTCTCTTTCTACTATTTTTCCACAGAAAAAACTACTTCATTGT
>DSDE01000458.1 GCA_011049095.1 Fidelibacterota bacterium | reverse complement strand
TCGTGGTGGTGATGATGGGCGTTGTGGGCATGGCCGTGGGCAATTTCCTCTTCAGAGGCTTCCCGGACATTAAGTAGCTCCACACTAAAAGTGAGTGTTTCACCAGCCATAGGGTGATTATAATCGATGGTAACTTCATCGCCATTAAGCTCAGAGATGACAAACGGGAATTGACGACCGTGCTGGTCTCTGGCACTAAATTGAGCGCCGGGCTCAACGTGGGCATCTTCAGGAAATTGGCTGCGAGACATCTTTTGCACGAGTTCGGCTTTATGAGGACCATAGGCATCTTCTGGCTGCAGGGTGAGTTCTCTTTTTTCTCCAGGCTCCATTTGTAAAAGCTCGGCTTCCAGCTTAGGCAATATGGCCTCGCTTCCACTGAGAAAACTGAGTGGCTGACCCTCTTCTGACTGATCAATGAGCTTGCCTTCACCATTATTGACGCGATATTGAAAAGTTGCGATTTGATTTTTTTGAATTGGCATTTTCTTCCTTTTTTTATTAATAGAGTTCAGTGATGTCTTTCTTTTGTCTGCGGCTGAAGACCCTGAACTCTTCCAAAGCCAGAGAATCATTGGCTTCGAAATCAATCTTCAGCAGATGCCGCCACATCAGTGAGCGGAATAGGGGTTTGCGTTTCTCGATAATATATTCCAGGAGTGTGGGATGGACTGTGATGAGGAGCCGCATATCTTTGCTATGTGCCCGAAAGCGGCGAATCCAACTGTCCATTTTGGTGATAATGCTCTCTTTGCTGGGAATGCGCCCCAATCCGTGGCAGACGGGACATTCATCGCTGACGGTATATAGGAGCGACATGCGAATGCGCTGGCGTGTCATTTCCAGGAGGCCAAATTCCGAAAGCTGGCTGACGACAACTTTAGCGCGGTCTTTTTTTAGCTCACGGCGAAAGGTATCAACCAGTGTTTTTTTATTTTCGCTGTATTGCAGGTCAATAAAATCAATGACGATGAGGCCGCCGATATCTCGCAGCCTTAGCTGTCGGGCAATCTCTCTTGCCGCTTCAAGATTGATGCGCAGGCTGTTTTGCTCTTGGTCGCGGCGCCCGATAAATTTGCCGGTGTTCACATCGATGCTCACTAGTGCTTCGGTGTGTTCGATGACCACATGTCCCCCGCTTTTCAGCCATACTTTTCGGCTGAGAGACTGTTCAATCTGCTCTGAAATTTTGTGCTGCTCAAAAAGAGAGCCGCCACTATGGAGAAAGACGCGGTCAGCCAGATTTGGCGCCACATTTTTCACATAGTTGAGGATGCTTTTATATTTGGCTTTAGAATCGATTACAACCCTGTCCACATCGGGTGTGAAAAGGTCCCGGATAACTGATGAAGAGCTTTCCATGTCTTTATACACCAGATTTGGCGGCAACTGGCTTTTTACCTTTTTTTCCACATCGGCCCAGGTTTGGAGCAGTGAGCGGATATCTTTTTCTAAAACGGCATCGTCTTTTCCTTCGGCTACGGTGCGGACGATAAGGCCGAAACCTTCAGGTTTAACCCGCTGAGCCATTTTTTTTAGTCGTTTTTTTTCATTAAAAGAGTAGATTTTTTTAGAGATGCCGATATAATTTGCCCAGGGAACCAAGACGCAGAAGCGACCGGGAATAGAAATGGCCGTTGTAACACGGGGGCCCTTTTCTCCCCAAGGCTCTTTAATGACCTGGACAAATATGCCTTTTCCTGTTACCAGGTCTTCCGGGCTGTTGACTGGTCTGCTGATGCTGATGGTCTCTTCTTCTTTTTCATCTTCATCCAGCATCGTTGGTAAAGTGGAGCTTTGGCCTACTTCGTTGAAAGGGAGAAAGGCATTCACGTTCATCCCGATATCTACAAATGCAGCCTGCATTCCTTTGATAACATTCTCAACTTTTCCATAGTAGATATTGCCTACGGTCTGCACCTCGTCGGGTGTTTCCACATAAAGCTCTACTAGAACTCCGTCTTCCACCAGAGCGCTCCGGGTTTCGGCTGCTGTGGCATTGATAAATAGTTCGCGTTTCATTTTTCCTCGTCAGATGGCGGCATTTTGCGTTATTGCGGCAGGGTTTAACAAGACCTGTGAGCGGTGACCGGTATAAAAGGGTGTTTTTTCGCCAAAAAGCAGCTTTATCAGCTCATCGAGGCGACCGGTTCTTCCATTGACCACGTTATAATTGACTTTGATCTGCGATTCTTCCACTATGCAGCTCTCTAAAAATTCACTCAAATTAATGGTTTTTGCCCCTTTATTAGGGTGTCTGCGTACAATTCTCAAAGCATCGGCCTCTTGCAATGCGAAAAATTTTTCCTGTAATA
>DSDE01000416.1 GCA_011049095.1 Fidelibacterota bacterium | reverse complement strand
TTATCATACTGTTTTTAGCTATGCTTCCACAATACCTGGCTCAAAAACAGGAACAGCAATCCAAAAGAATCGGAGTTTTAGACCTCAGCGGAAAGCATTCCGAAGCCCTAAAAGATTATTTTAAGAAAAACCTTCTCACCAAATCGGGAGAAATTACCTATCACATTAATGAGGTGCCGTTTAGCAGAGATAATAAAAAAGTGCTTATCAAAGAACTGGTAGCCAATGGCGCTTTTGATGCACTTTTTGATTTACATCATATGGAAAGTGACTCGGCAGTCATCGATATTTATCATCAAAACCTTGGTGTTGAAGAGCTGAGCCGTATTCAAAAACAGCTCAATCATTATTTGCTGATAAGCAGAATTGCTGAAATGGGCCTCAGCGGCAAAGAAGCCCTGCTTTTGCAAAAACAAATCAGATTCAGAGAATATGAACTGAACGAAGCTGGAGAAATCAGCGCAGTTAATCCAGTCATAAGATATATTTTGCCATTTATGTTTCTTTTTGTACTTGTAATGGGCATCATAAGTTCTGCACAGTCTTTGGTTTCATCTGTAATCGAGGAAAGAAGCAATCGAATCGTAGAGATTATCCTTTCCTCTGTACCGGCCAAAGATTTAATGGGTGGCAAAATTGCCGGTATGGGTTTGCTGGGCTTGACTCAAATCGGATTCTATATGCTGATTATTCTTGGGGTTGGCGGCTATGGCCTTCCAGATATGTCAGCTTTCAAGAGATTGATTTTGCAAAAATTGGCTGGTATCTTGTTTTTTTTATGCTAGGCTATTATTTGTATAGCGCTATTTTTATTACATTAGGAGCATTTTTTGACAACGAACGAGATGCCCAGCAGGTGACTGGAATCTTTTCTCTGCTTATCGTTGTTCCCATCTATTTTATTCCCTATGTGATGGAACATCCCAATACTGTTTTAACCAATGTCTTATCTCTCATACCCTTTGTCACCCCCTTTTTCATCATACTTCGGGCTGGCATTTTTGGTATGGAAAACTGGATGCTTGCCACATTGGCAGTATATCTTTCTATCTGGATATACATCGTCTATTATATAGCCAGCCGTCTATTTGAGGCCGTTATTCTGATGTATGGTAAACGATTTACATTTTCAGAGATAATACGATGGCTAAAAGCCGGTCAAGCATAGACTGGAAATTTTTTAATGAAAGAAAATTAAATTTATGAAAAGCAGAGTAATCTTTATATCTTAAACAATGATTAGAAAAGAGGAGAAACATGGCCGAAAATTTATTTCAAACAAGTGACCAGACCTTTGAAAAGGACGTGTTAGAGAGCACGGTTCCTGTTATTGTAGATTTCTGGGCTGAGTGGTGCATGCCTTGCCGGATGATTGCCCCATCCTTAGAAGCACTTAGCAATGAGATGGAAGGAAAAGTGAAAATCGCCAAACTAGATATTGAAGCCAATCCACAGACGGCAGGACGCTATGGTATTCGCTCAATACCAACATTGTTAGTTTTTAAAAACGGCACAGTTGCTGACCAGATTATTGGTGCGGTTCCCAAAAATGTTATCAAGCAAAAAATTCAGGCAATAATCTAGATATATTTGCTGTTATAACGGACGCAATGAAATGCATATCGCGAATCGCGGCGCTGTGCTTATTCATTTTTTTCGGTTTCCACCGGCTATTTGCTTTTTCAATCGAAAAAAGTGAACCACCATCGTGGTTTTCCGGGATGGCTCATGACACGATCAGTGTCCTGGTTTATGGAGAAAGTCTCCAAGAGCTACAGAGCGTTTCCAGCACTCCAGAAATAGAGATTCTTCTTTATAAAACCTACGCAAACAATCAGTTTCTCAAACTCGGGATAAGAATAATTCGCGCTGGAGACGCCTGGATTACATTCAGAGGTGAAGGACATAGAGAAGAAAAACTCCATTTCCCAATCTTAGAGCGGACGGGATATCAAGCCCCTTCTTTCAATAGTGCAGATATTATCTATCTCCTTATGCCGGATCGATTTGCTGACGGAAACCCGAACAACAATACTATTCCAGGCCACCTAGATAATGCTGAGCCCGAACATAAATGGGGAAGGCACGGCGGCGACCTTCGGGGCATCATAAATAATATATCATACTTAAAAGAATTGGGTATTTCAGCCTTGTGGATTACGCCTGTTTTTGAAAATAATTATCCCCACGCTTATCATGGTTACACACCTACAGACCTTTACGCTATAGAGCCACACCTTGGCTCAGAAAAGGATTATCACGAACTGATAGACTCCCTTCACCAGAATGGGATAAAAATAATAAAAGACCATATTGTAAACCATATCTCAC
>DSDE01000043.1 GCA_011049095.1 Fidelibacterota bacterium | reverse complement strand
GGGAATTTGGCTCTTGGGGAAAAGTTCGGTATCATACCAGCAGGAGCGGCCATTCCAGAGAGGCATGCTCACCAAATTGAAGCCACGTGTTTTCAGCTCGGAGATGAGGGCTTCTTCCCGATGAGCAAAATTCTCCAGAAACCAGGCGCTGTGGGGATAGACTTTCACACCGATGAGGCGCTCTTTTTGCATCTTTTCTTCCTTTTCCAAACTGCAGGATGTCAAGAAAATGAGAAGCAGAGGCAGCAGCAGTTTTTTCATAGCGAAGTTTACAAAAAAAGAGAGAGATGACAAACTTTTCATATTGGCTTATCTATGTGTAAGAATTATCTTTAAGTAATGGATGCTTTGCTCAATCTTTTGCAAAAGCAGTTTGCGCTGCCCGGTTTTCGGCCTATGCAACGGGAGATAATCGAATCGGTAATTAACGGGCGCGATACCGTGGCGATTTTGGCCACGGGCGGCGGGAAATCCCTTTGTTATCAGCTTCCCGGCCTCTATATGGATGGCGTGACCGTGGTTATTAGTCCCCTGATAGCCCTGATGCAGGATCAGGTTTTTCGTCTGGAAAAGCTGAATGTGCCGGTTTGCTATCTTTCGGCAGTTCTGGAGAAAGAGGAGATGGAGACCCGGCTGAAAAAAATCGCCAAAGGGGAATATAAATTTATTTTTTCCGCGCCGGAGCGCTTGGGCCAAAAGCTTTTTCGAGAGGCGCTTTCAAAAAATAAAATCAGTTTTCTGGCTGTGGATGAAGCCCATTGTATCAGTCATTGGGGACATGATTTTCGGCCACACTATCTAAAGATTGGGGAATTTGCCGAAGCGATGGGCGTTTCACCGATTATGGCTCTTACGGGCACCGCCACTCCGGAAGTAACCCGAGATATTATCCACTCTTTGAGAATGAAAAATCCGGCCCATTTTCAATCCACATTTGACCGGCCAAACCTTAAATATCTGGCTTATCGCTTTCCCAAAGAGCTAGCAAAGCTGGAAGCGCTGAAAGAGCTGGTGCAGCAGATGAATGGCGCAGTCGGTGCAGTTTATTGCAGCACGCGGCGGGCAGTGGAGATGATTGGCGGCTATCTGCAGCGCTGGGGCTACAATCCGGTGATTTATCATGGCGGAATGAGCGGCGACAAGCGGGCGATAGCGCAAAAAAAATGGATTTCCGGCGAGCGTCCGCTGGTGGTTGCCACAAATGCCTTTGGAATGGGTATTGACAAGCCCGATGTTCGTTTTGTCATCCATTACCACATTCCTGGCAATATGGAAAACTACTATCAGGAAGCGGGGCGGGCGGGACGCGATGGCAAAGCGGCCTACTGCATCGCACTTTACACGGAAAAAGACCGGACGATTCAGGAATACTTCATAAATGCCACCCATCCGGGGATTGTAGATTTAAAAACTGCCTGGGAAAAGGTGCGCGGCGGTGAAATCAGTCATTATCAGGAAAGCCCAGCCATAGATGCGCTGCTGGATAAAAAATTTCTAAAGCTGCAAGATGATTTGCTGACGGCTGAAAGTGTGGGCGAAAATGACTGGAAGAATGCTTTTGCCGAATCGGAGGCTTATCGAAGCCGGCTGAAAGAGCGCCTCGACAGCACCATCGCCTATTTCGCACCCAATCGCTGCCGCCGTATTCAGATTTTGGACTATTTTAATGAGGACTATGGAAGAGCTGCCTGCGCCGGTTGTGATGCCTGCCTGGAGCTTAGCCTGCCCCAAGTGACCCTTGATGCGCTGCCTGATGCGAATTGTCAGCAAATTTCCCGGACGATTGAGCAATTTATTTACGAGAAAGAAGGAAAATCTTTTTCTGCCAGGCAAATCCTTAAAGGGGTTTTTGGAGAAGCGCGGCCTGTTTCCAGAGAGGAAAAAAATGCCCTGAACGCGCTTCTGGAGACTTTGGTGAAGCTGAGTCTCTTAAAGCGAATAGCGCTCAGCGGCAGGCTTCGAGCCCTTTCTCTCAAAGCGCTGCCCACACTGGATTATGCATGGTCTCTCAGGTATCTGCGTGAGAAAAATGGTGAAAGAGCGCTCTGTTTTGATGAATCTGCAGAGCTGGAAGATGAAAATATAAACTGGGAGCCGCTTCAGGGCCAGCTTTATCAACAAATATTTCGCTTGAATCAGCTCGGTTTTTCACCCAAAAATATTGCTGATTTACTGAGAATTCCAGCAGAAAAAATCCTTATACTTAATAAAAAGGGGGGGCAGCTTGGCAAGGAGATTTGATTTTAGCATAAGTTGGACTAAATTACCACGATGATAAAAGCATTTTTCAGACGAACTGTTTTATATATGTGGCTTTCGGTAGGGCTCATTC
>DSDE01000339.1 GCA_011049095.1 Fidelibacterota bacterium | reverse complement strand
TTTTAATACTATCAAAGGATTTGAAATCAATCTGGCCTATAATACTTTCAGCCGCCGTTTGGCATCTCTCGGTGTGGGAAGACTGGATGATGAATATGAGTACCCCTTCCACTCTCTGAACCTAACCACTTCGAAAAAAATCAATCGTTTAAAGATCAGTTTTAAGGCAAATAATCTCCTTAATTCTGATGTGACCTATGGTGTGATAGAGGAGAGCACCGGCAAGATGAAAGAAACCCGCAAATGGTCACCGGGTTTGAGCTTTAGTCTGGGACTCTCCGCAAATCTCTAAAACAAAAAAGGAGAAACGTATGCGAAAAACCTTGATAACATTGGTGCTGATGGCGACGGCTGCACTTGCGCAAGTCAGTCTGGACAGTGACATCACTGCCAATACCACCCTAACGGCGAATAATGAGTATCTGCTCACCAAGCAGGTTTTTGTAAAGGCGCCGGCAGTGCTCACCATCGAACCCGGTGTCACAATTAAAGCCTTAGAAGATGACGGCAATGGCCTGGCTCCCGCAATCATTATTGAACGCGGCGCCAAGATTATGGCAGAAGGCACTGTCAACGCACCCATCACCTTCACTTCAAACAAAACGGCTGAAGAATTGGCTGAAAGCCCTCGTGGAAACTGGGGCGGGCTCATCATTCTCGGTAATGCCCCCATCTCCACCACCGGCGGTGAAAACTATGTGGAAGGCGTCGTTGGCGTTCCCTATGGCGGAAATGATCCCGAAGACAACAGCGGCATTCTGCGCTATGTCCGTGTATGGTACGGCGGACGCTCCATCGGCGAAAACAATGAAATCAATGGCATCACCCTGGCTGGTGTTGGCCGCGGAACCACCGTTGAATATGTCGAAGTTGCCTACAATCTCGATGACGGTATCGAATGGTTTGGCGGCACTGTTGACGTAAAATACGCAGCCATTCTCTTCTGCGGCGATGATGCATTTGATACCGATGAAGGCTATCAGGGCCGTGGACAATTTCTCTTTGCACTGGTCGGAGATGAAGAAGGCAATCGCGCTTACGAAATGGATAACAAAACCAATGGCGATATGAATTCACAGCCTAGAACCTTCGTTCAGTTTCACAATGCTACACTGGTTGGCTCCGGCGACCCCGATGCGCTCGCTGATAATGATCAGGTGATTCGTCTGCGGGAAGGCCTCAGCGGACACTTTATGAATACCATTATTGTGGCTGGAAAAGAATATGGTGTAAATATCACCGATGATGCCACCCTGGCCCTCATTGGCGATTCACTGCAGTTTTCCTCAAATAATATCATCTACGGCTGCCCCGATGGTCAGTTTAAAGCCGACTACGGCTTCACTGCTCTCGATGTGGACCCACAGATTATGTCTCTGGATGGCCGCGAATCTGGCGGTCTCATTGACCCGCGTCCCGCTCTTGGCGGCCCAGCTTATGAAAATGTGGACGAGCTGCCCAATGACGGTTTCTTTGAACAGGTCAATTTCAAAGGCGCCTTTGACCAGATAAACTGGATGCAGGGATGGTCTATACTTTATGAGATGGGACGTATGCCTGGTCTGACCGATGCAAAAGACATTGCCAAGACACCTGCTGAATTTAAACTCCTCGGCAACTACCCCAATCCTTTCAATCCCAGCACAAATTTACGCTTTGAATTGCCAATCAGCTCACCTGTTTCATTATCTGTCTATGCAATGAATGGATCTCTGGTTTATTCTCAATCCTTTCCGATGATGAATGCCGGATACAATAAAGTTCGTTTTGACGCCACAATTCAAAATCTGAGCAGCGGCATCTATTTCTACCAAATCAATGCGGCAAATAAAAGCTTCACAGGGAAAATGAACCTGCTGAAATAAAATCTAATCGCATTTCCCCTGCGAGAGGCCGCCTTCGGGCGGCTTTTTTTATTCCCTTAAAAAACATCTTCACAAAAAATTTTTCCATACACAATTTTTTCGGCTGATTTAATCTGGGACTTTACGCCCTGTGAGATATTTTTTCACGGGGTCGAAAAAAGAAGATTGGCTTGGAAGCGGTAAAGAGACGTGGCAAGATAAAGAGTAAAAAATATTGACACTTACGATAATGACTTTGGGGTGTGCACCTGCTTATTCTTTCTTAAATTTTACTTTCCACCCCGATTTATTGAGACCTACAGCAGAATCTTCCCCACCCCTATTAAAGCCCTGGTCTTTGATCCGTCAACTGACGGACGAGGGGTCGAAGTATGGATTTTTTGCTTCCACAGAGGCAGAGCAAGACAGAATAAAAAGATTGTGAATTATAAAGTGGATGGAAAATTTGGCGATTAAACTGAGAATCATTGAATCT
>DSDE01000465.1 GCA_011049095.1 Fidelibacterota bacterium | reverse complement strand
GTGGTCATATTCACTATAGTTCACATCAGCAGGATCACTGGGAATACGAAAGGCTGTCATTCGCGGATCTTCAAAAATATTTAGAATTTGTCTTTCAAGGGGTGGCAATAGCGAATAACTTTTCATTGTCAAGCTATGGTTGCGGGCTTCCAGACCAAATTTGAGCTGATTAAAAGTATTCACCTGACTGGTAAGATCAAATTTCACCAACTGGGTCCTTGTTTGTCGCTCAAATCGGCTGTTATCTGTGCCACCAAAGCCAAAGCTATAGCTTTCAGGCGCAATATTCAGTTCGGGATAAACAATATAGCCATCTGCATTGTCCTTGCTATATTTTTTTCCGGAATAGCTGACACCGATATTATAGAAGGTGTTAGAGCTGAGGGAATGCACTAATTTTCCCAAAAGACTGAAGCTTTCATTGCTGTGGGTCGTGCGCCCATAGGGATTATACCGGTAATGGCGATCATAGTCCTGCCATTGAAAATCTGTATATGAGCCCTGCAAAGATATACGGAGCTTATTTGTCAGCCGCAGGGAGACCATTGAGTTATAAAAAGCTCTTTGATTCCACTGCATAGGCGTCACGCTGCCATCACCAAGAGGCTCTTTGTAAATTGCATTCCATTGGGCTCTTGCTAAACTGTATAAATCTGCCAGAGAGTCTGGCATTGCCTCATAATCAGCACGATTCAGAAGGAGCCCCCATTCGCTCTCCTGATAGGCTTCCGTCATTAAATTATGGAGAATTAGGCTGTCAATACCGGCATCATCACCGAGAGAATAAAAAAGATAAGGGGAATCGGCGCCATAATTCTGCCAAAGCTCAGGTACCTGGCTCAAATCAAGGGTTTCAGGATAATTCCAGGGATTGTAGCGATGCTCACCCCGCTGATGACCTTCCCAATAGACCTGCCGGGTTGTAAAGCTCACATCCAGCCGGTCTTTAATAATGGGCCCTTGTACTGAAAACTCAGCATTTTTTGTCTGGATTGGATTAAAGCTCAATCCGGTAAATATATCTGTATGCTGTGTCAGATAATCTCCGCCGTAAAGTGTGAGGCTGCCGCCCCATTTCTCAAAGCGGCTTTTGGTGGTGATATTCACGATACCAGACATCGCCTGACCATATTCGGCATTGAAAGCGCCGCTGATAACCTGCAGCTCCTGCACCATATCTTTGGAAACTTCTACCAGCTGCCCGCCATCATAAACGTCCGTCACCGGCACACCGTCAATCCAGTAAGCTACTTCACCGCTGCGTCCGCCCCGCATATGACCATTAACCATACCAGCTTGCATTCCCACAATATCACCGACCTCTGTCACTGGCATTGCTTCGATGCGCTCAGCATTGACGATAGCCGTCGTCGCTGTTAAATCTTTTTTAATAGCTGGTCTTTCAGCAACTACTGTGACAGCCTCTCCGGAAATGACCTGGGTGGAGAGCGCCGCATCAATTCGGGTGGTAAGACCTATAGAGACCTTAGCCTGAGTAACCCGATAGGATTGATATCCAATCATCATAATGCTAATGGTATAAGAGCCTGGATCTACATTCAAGATGACATAGTTGCCATCCATATCAGTAGCTGCACCCTGAAAAGTTGATTCCAGTATAACATTGGCGCCAATAAGTGGCTCCCCGGTACTGGCATCTGTGATCCGCCCGGTGATTTTTCCGGTCGTAGTAGCGAATAATGATCCCGCCCAAATCAGTATGGCTGCCGCTGCTGCAACACTTCTTGCTACTCTCATTTTTTTCATTCGTCTGTCTCCCGCAATTTTGTTACTCATTTCTGAGTTAACAATTAAAAATAGATTAATATTTTTTCTATGTCAATAAAAAATTTGCAAGTTTTTTATTAAGTGGGAATTCATCACATTTTTTATGCCAGTTCAAATTAGCTTATAAATATGATTAGCTACAGTATATTATATCTGGCTTATAAGTTCGGGGTGAAAAAAAAGAATGCTAAAATGAGAAAAACAAAGATCACAGATCACTGCTGTCCAAAATAAAATTTTTCTATTCACAAATCTCGTTTTCCAAGTTGATTTAATCCGGGCCTTCACGAATTCGGGATAAAGAAGATTGTGTTTGAAGGTGGAAAAGAGACGTGGCGCGATGAGGAGCACAAAACGGAAGCTGATGAGAGTGATAATAGCTTGTACGACCGAGCCGTCTATCTCATTTCTCGCTTTCCATCGAGATTGGTCGGGACCTTCAGGCAGAATCTTCCCCGAATTTGTGACAGCCCCGGTCACTGATCCGTCAGTCGACAAACGAAGTGCGGTTACTGAGCGGAGTGGTATCCTGAGCTTGTCGAAGGGTCGAAGTGCGGTCAC
>DSDE01000372.1 GCA_011049095.1 Fidelibacterota bacterium | reverse complement strand
TCTTTGGGTCTTTCAGCCAGCGACTCCAGGCGCCGTCATCCCGCCAGCGTATCACATTGTGAAGCACGCTGTTGCTTAATCCTGCCAGCTTGCCGAAATGCTTTCGGGTGAGAGCCACCGCAGAATGCACCACGGCATAATCGGGGCTATTATCCTGATGCAGGAGTTCAAAAGCCGCCAATTGCAATAGTGTAATCAAATCTGGCGGCAGTGATTTGGCTTTTTTTAGAAACTGGACTAAAACCGCTTCAAGCTGGCGCAAAAAAATCAGCGTCCCATTGGTGAGACGACTTAGAGACTGCTTCTCATTTTCACTAAGGCTGCTGATTGCTTCTGACAGTATGGCATCAATATAGCGCTCAGATTGCTTCCAGCGGATAAGCAGGCTCCAGGCCTGAGGACGGATATCAGCCATCGGAATCAGCGATAGCTGCCTGCAGATTAAAGCCATTGAGAAAGGCGGCAATATCCATCTGTTTGCGGCCGGCAAGCTGTACAATGTCTGGATAGAGCCAGCCGTCGGCACAGCCGATGCGGAAACTTTTTTTAGAAAGCTGCTGGATAAGTCCAGGCTGCGCTTTGCCGTCTGACTCAAAGCGGGCCGAAAATATTTTTAGCTTTAGCGGGCCGAGAAAAAGATAGGCACCCGGTTGAGGGGCAAAGGCGCGAATCTGGTTGCGCAACTCAATTCCGCCGCGATTCAGGTTTAATAGTCCCATCTCTGGAGAAATTTTTGGCGCTGCCGTGGCCAGAGCATTATCCTGGGGAATGGTCTTTAAGTGTCCCGCCTCGATCTTGTCAATGGTTTCTAAAAGTAATTTTGCAGCGACAGGCGCCAGTTTCTCAAAGAGCATACCGGCGTTGTCTTGTTCGCCAATGGGGCATTTTTCCTGCAGTAAAATGCCGCCGGTATCAACTTTTGGCGCAATTTGAAAGGTGCTGATGCCGGTCTCTTTTTCTCCATGAAAAATAGCCCATTGAATGGGCGCTGCGCCGCGATATTTTGGCAGCAGAGAGGCGTGGGCATTGACGGCGCCTAAGCGGGGAATTTCTAAAACGGCATTAGGCAAAATGCGAAAAGCCACCACTGCCAGCAAATCAGGCTGAAAAGCGGCAAGCGCTTCTAAAAACTGGGGCTCTTTAAGCTTTGGCGGCTGCAAAACAGGCAGGCCCAAAGATTTGGCGACGATTTTCACCGCCGATTCGGCGACTTTTTGACCACGCCCCTTGGGCTTATCAGGCGCCGTGACCACTGCCAGCAGTTGATGTGATGAATTGGCTAAAATCTCAAGCGACGGCGCCGCAAAGGCCGGCGTGCCCATAAAGACTATTTTCATCGGTGATGTTTTTGTGTTTCGGCAATGGCGGAAAGGCGGCGTTTCAGCAGGCTGCGGCGCACCGGGCTGATGCGGTCAATAAAAAGAATACCCTTCAGGTGGTCCAGCTCGTGTTGAATGACCCGGGCATAAAAGCCCTTGAATTCTTCCTCAATGGTATTCAGCTCAAGGTCTTGATAGCGGACTTTGATTTTTGTAGCTCTGCTGACAGGCTCCCTGATTCCGGGTATGCTAAGGCAGCCCTCTATCTCTTTTTCCGTGCCTTCCTGCTCTAAAATCTGAATATTCAGCATTGGGAAATGCTCCCGCGGCTTTTCTCCCAAATTTTTCCCGATGACGCAGAGATTGAGACTGACCCCAACCTGATTGGCGCTGAGGCCGGCGCCGTCGTCCTCATACATCGTCACATACATATCTTCCACGAGCTGACGAATTTCAGGCGTTATGACCGTGATTATTTCCGTGGGCATACGTAAAACGCTGGAGCCGTATTTATAAATTTCCAAAATATTTCCGCTCATTGCGGTGAGTCCTTTTATTTCTTTTTTGGCGCAGGGGATGCGTAGAGCCCGGCCACTGCAGAGCGGCGCATCTCAACCTTCAGCTCTTTGGTGAGTTTTACTACCAGCGTCTCATCGTCTTTGAAAGAATCAATTTCCCCAATCAGGCCGCCAATGGTGACGATCTTGTCATGAATTTTCAGGTTGGACAGCATATTTTGGGTCTCTTTTTGCTTTTTGGCCTGAGGGCGAATCATAAAAAACCAGATAATTACAAAGATTAGGATAAAGGGCAAAAAACTCATGAGGCCGCCGGGTTGCTGGGCTGCTTCCTGGGCAAATACATTTAATATCATTTGGTTTCCTTTTTCATTTTCAAGAGCTTAGTTTACGAATTATTATGCGTTTATTCAAGGATTGATTGATGTATTCGGGATAGATTCCATCTGTCTGCTTTTTAGCGGAATCTTTCCGCTGCCAAATTAATGCAAGCTGCAAGCTTATGGTGAGATAAATGAAAAGCGGGACGCTAGCGCTACGGCAGT
>DSDE01000214.1 GCA_011049095.1 Fidelibacterota bacterium | reverse complement strand
GGAGAGGACATAAGATATATCTCCAAATTCAAATAGTTGCTCGCCTGCCCGCTTAAATATTTCGCTGGTTTGGCGAATATTTCCCAAATTTCTTATTTTTTCTGTAATTTTTTGAAAATTGTTGTGGATATCATCCCATTGTTTCATAATCATTTTCGTTCTGCTTTTTGAAGAAAAAGCTCTCCCGTTTTTTCCTGGATAGAGATACGATCAAGGTCGTCGGCCAGGATGAAATTGCATAATGAATCTTTTAATATCTTTTCAAATGATTCTAAAGTATCATAGCGTTGTGAAAAATGGGTCAGGACGCTGTTATTCACGTGATTATTTTCACATAGGGCTCTGGCCTCACTGACGGTAAGATGTTTGTAGTTTTCAGCAAGCGCTTGCTCTTCAGGAAGGTAGGTGCATTCTAAAAGGGCCAAATGAGCGTTTTGCAGCAGTCTTTCAGCGGCGTCGCAAGGTCGCGTATCAAGGATGGCGGCAAATGCAATGGGTTTGCCCAGGACAGCATAATCGGCCAGATGAAAGCTTTTGCCATTATAGTCGAGCTTTCCCGTCAGCTTGAGTTTACCAATTAGCGATCCCGTCAGACCTGCAGCAGCAATTTTTTTCGGGCAGATGTGCCATACAGCTGCTTTATTGATACGGTAGCCCAGCGCCGGCACCCTATGGTTCAGGAATTGGGCTTCAATCTGTAGTGATCCTGCCTGCAATCTGAAGGGTTCTTGATTGATTGGCACAGCTTGCAGAAATTCTTCTGATTGCAGCGCTGCTGCTCCCAGGAGATGACGAAATATCTTTTCCCCATCGGCGGGATAGAGTAGAGGAATTTTTATTTTGGGCTTAGCAGCCGCCAATTTTTGCAAAAGGCCTGGCAGACCAAAACAGTGGTCTCCATGAAAATGGCTGATGAGAATATGGGTGACGGCCGAGGGACGGATACCGGCATAAATCATTTGGCGCTGAACACCCTCTCCCGGATCAATTAGAAAGCCAGATTTTTCCCATTTTAAAAAATAGGCGTTATGATTACGGCGGGCTGTCGGCATTTGTGCCGCGGTGCCTAAAACCGTCAATTGCATAGGAAACCAATAATTATCATTCGTAAAAATAGAGATAAAATTTTTATGAAAAAAGAGAATAGTCAGACTTGAATTTTAAAAAGTCTTAAAATCATCTTGCAATTCAGCCCAGAATCAATGAAATTGCCCTCCTATGGAAAGCCTGCTGGAGATTGTTCATTTTTTAAGCAGCAAAGCCTGCAATGGCAGACGTGTCGGCACAGAGGGTTGGAAAAATGCCCAGGATTTCATTTGCCGTCAGTTAAAACTTGCCTCCATTCCCCCTCTTGGTGAAGAATATCTGGAGACTTTGCCCCAGCTTGCCGGTGGGCTGGAAGGGAAAAATATTTTAGCCGTGGTGCCCGGCAATGGCCTTTTGGCTGAGCGCTATCTGCTTATTGAAGCCCATTATGATCATTTGGGAGAAGATGAAGAGGAGATGGGCTATTTCCCCGGCGCTGATGATAATGCCGCTGCTGTGGCGATTATTCTCCATACCGCAAAAGATTATCTGCAGACAAAGGACTCGCATAATTGCCGCTCTCTGATTATTGCCAGTTTTGATTCCGAAGAGCCCCCATTTTTTAATTCACCGGATATGGGAGCGGAGCGATTTTGTGAAATGCATCCTGAACTCTTGCCTAAAATTGACCTGGCTATCGTATTAGACCTGATGGGGCATGGGGCTGCAATTCATGGTGAATGCAGTCGGCTGCAGGATTCCTTTTTCGTCGCTGGCGCTGAAAAGTGCGGCATTGGACCGGTGATGGATTCCATTTCCCGATCAATTCCCGAGCTCTATCCTCAGCGTATCGGTAATCATGCCATTCCACCTTTAGGAAATTATATTGCCTTCCAAAAGAGAAAAAAACCTTTTCTTTTTATGACTTCCGGGCGGAATAAATATTATCATAGCCTTTTTGACAGCGCAGAACGGCTGGACTACCCCAAAATTCAGCGAACGGTTCAATATCTGTCGCTTCTGGTCAGAAAACTCTCGACATTGGAGCCACACAGCTATATTTACAATGAGAAGGCGTATGATGATCTTTCCACACTTCTCAGCTTGAAGGAACTTTTTGATTGTTTGGGACACGGATTCAATGACAGTGCCCGTATTAATGATTTTTTGGAGCATTCTGTTGCTTTGTGTCGAAAAAACGGCAACCTCAATGAATTTGAGCGTTCAAAGCTCCATCACCTGCTGGCTATTCTGGAGAAAGCGCTGCAATGAGCCTGTGCGGAAGGGCACTTATGCTGCAAAATATTGTTTTTAGTAGAAATTTCCATTTATTCATTAAGATGAAAACCCTATATTCC
>DSDE01000471.1 GCA_011049095.1 Fidelibacterota bacterium | reverse complement strand
GGCTTGATCCGTCAGGGGACGGACAGGTACAAATTAAGCAACACTTCGACTCCGCTCAGTGACCGCACTTCGACCCTTCGACAAGCTCAGGATACCACTCCGCTCAGTGACCGCACTTCGTCCGTCGACTGACGGATCAGTGACCGGGGCTGTCACAAATTCGGGGAAGATTCTGCCTTCAAACACAATCTTCTTTATCCCGACCCCGTGAAAGAATATTTCACAGGGCGTGAAGGGCCGGATTAAGGCAGTCAGCATAATCTAATTTATCGATGGAAAAATTTATTTTGGACAGATCTGGTAAAACACCAAATAACAACGGTATCAACCATTTATCAAGGCGGTGGACACCAGGCATCTCGACCTGTTCGTCCTTAGGCGGATAGCTCCCAACGCATCGGGACCTTCAATTTACTATGATGCTCAAGCCCTATTTCAGTTTATTCCTTCTCGTGTCGCAGGCCTGGCAGTTCCCGGCTGGGCAAAGGAGCTCATTGGTATGCAGGCGGAAATAATATTCGCCATAATGAAGCAGCTCGGGGATAGTGACTTTTCTAAAACGCTGATCATTGCAGATGAATTCTGCCAGCTTGATGTGCTTTTGAATATATTTTTCGAAATTGATAAAGCTCTGACTGCAGCCGGGTATCTCTTTCAGGGGAATATCGGCAGATTCATCGGCGCCAATTTTTTCCACACCCATGTATGTCCAGGGATTTAGATCAGCCCAGGGCGCTTGATGGATAATTTCAAGATAGTGTCCAAAACTGAGGCTGTGAAAATCGGTGCCCAGCATCAGAATAGCGCTCTTTTCTTTCTGAGCAAGCCAATCCAGCGGCGAATCTTTTCCTAGAGGACTATGGGGAATGATCTTAGAGTCGTATTCTAAACCGACTTTTCCCCAAAGTGCAAAGGAGTGGGTCGGCGAGGCAGTGCGAAGCGCATCAGGCTGCCGGCGGAAGTATTCAGTAAGCCAGCCGGTTTTTGATGGAGAATGATCCCGGCTGAAGCGCTCATAGTCGCCTGATGTTCTGCGAAAACAGTAGGTGAAGACTGGCATGAGCAGACTGCCCTCAGAACTGACTTTCTCCTGAAGAATTTTAATAAAATCTGCGGCATTCAAATTGGGAAAGGCTTTTTTCAGCGCTTTAAAACTGCTGTGAATGAGGAGATGCTGACCCGGTTCAATGGCCAGCGCTCCAAGCATTTCCCTAAAAGCAGTGCGACTCATTTCAAAAGAATCAGCTTTTGATTGGCGCTTTGGATGGATGTGCTGACTCGGCAGAAGTAGATAGCGCTGGCCTGATTGCTGAGGTCTATGGTGATTTGCTGCAGTCCGGCGGACTGGCGGGGATAGTATTGCTGGAAAACTTGTTTTCCGCTGAGATCGTAAACAGAAATCGTGACAGCTTCCGGTCTGGACAAATGGTATTGGATCGTGGTGACGGGATTAAATGGATTGGGGTAAGCGTGAAGCTGAAAAGCTTGAGGCAAAGTGTGCTGGGGGTTTTCACGATGCTCGATGGAGCTGATGAGCAAATCAGGTGAAAGTTTGCGGTTGATCATAATCATAGTGGCATCGGCGGTTAGTTTTTCCGTGCCAGCGGCCAGGCTGTTGTCAAGGGTGATAAGTTTTTGCATGCCCTTATCCAGATAGAGAGCGCCAAGCTTCTGCCAGCCTTTATTAGCCAAAAGGGTCTGATCAACTATGGCTTCCAGAGTGTCATTTTCTCCAAAAAGTGTATAATGGGCATTTTTGCAGGCCTTGACTCCGGTAAGATTATAGCTATAAAGATCGAAGTAAGCCGAGAAAGGGACATTGAAATGGTAGTCAATTGTTGCCAGGCTATCGTGGCTTTCACAAATGAGAATATTGGGATTAAAACCCTGAATGCCAGATACATACCAGTCGCCGGCACTCACGGTATTCGGATCGTCTTCATTTTGGATGCTTGCTTTGGGGCGGCGGATGTAGCCATCGCGGTCTGGAGACAGCGCTGGTTCGGCATAAAAACTAGCCAGCAGGGTATCGCCAAGCTCATTGCCATTATCACGCAAACCTTCATAAAAGAAATGGGCTTCTCCAGCCAGATTATGGTCGCGGTTGGCCTGCAGGCTCTGTTTCAAAAGTTCGGGACTAATCCGGTAGCTGCCGACTTTAATAAGTATTCCCGAATAGATGAGATGGTGAAAAGCGGGATCAATAAAGGAGAGGCTTTTATTCAGCTCAAAGAGATAATCATTATAGTTGTAGCGGTAGATTTGGGGAATGAGATTGTCGGCGGTGCCGTCTTCTATCCAGCTTTTGGCATCCTGCAGGTATTGGTCATAGGCCCAAGGATAGGCGCTGGGACTAGATGATATCAGCAGATTTTGATCAATAGCC
>DSDE01000139.1 GCA_011049095.1 Fidelibacterota bacterium | reverse complement strand
GTATTGATTCATCTTGCTTTTTCCGAAAATAACGGCGTTCATCCTTTGCGAATCGCCATCTATACCTTGCTTATCGTCATCGGTTTCGCCATTTTCGATGAGTGGCATCAGCAGTTTATTCCTGGCCGAAGCATGGAATCAATGGACTTCCTCGCTGATTTTACTGGCGTTTTCTTATCTCAATTTTTTATTATTCCGCTAAAACACTATTTTCTGCGCTTTTTTTCAGAATAAATGTAATTTTCGCTATGTTAAAACGGCTCTTCATCGAAAATTTCGCCATTGTCAAGGAGCTGGAGATTGAGCTTGACTCCGGCTTGACTGTCATTACCGGCGAAACAGGCGCAGGAAAATCCATCATCATTGATGCCTTAGGCCTGGCTTTAGGTGACCGGGCTTCTCTCTCAATGATTCGTCAGGGAGAAAACCAGTCCGTCATCGAAGCTGATTTTCAGATTCTCAAAGATTGCAAGCCGCTGGAAAATTGGTTTCGTGAGAATGAAATCTCACCGCGACCGAATATTTCTATTCGTCGTGAGTTGCTGTTGCAAGGCAAATCACGGGCTTTTGTCAATGAAACCTTTGTTTCACAGCAAGCGCTCAAATCTCTCGGTATGCTTCTTGTGGAAATGCACGGCCAGCATGAGCACCAGCGGCTTCTCGATGAACTTTCACATCAGAGTTATTATGATACCTGGCTGAAAGAGCCAGCGCTATTTGAAGAATATACCACTGCATACATCCATTTTGAGAAACATATCACCGAGCTGCAGAATCTGGAAAAGCAGCGCGATTCAATGGTGAAAGAAGCCGAGCTGGAAGCATTTCAGCTTCAGGAACTCAGTGCTGTCAATCCCCTCGCCGGCGAGCTGGATGAACTAGAAAAAGAGCAGGCTATTCTCGAGAATAGCCAACTCCTGGCCGAAAGCGCTGCCGAAGCCGCCAGTCTGCTCTATGAAAATGAAGAAAGTTTTTCCGCTGAGCTGACTCGGCTCATCAAATTGTTGGAGAAAGCCGCGCAGATAGATGCAGAAATTCAGCCATATTTAGAAGAATTGCGCAGCGCTCAAATCACCTGCGCCGAGACAGGCCGCAGTCTGGGACGTTATCGGGATAATGTTTCCCACGATCCGCAGCGGCTGGAATGGATCCAACGGCGGCTGCATAGTTTCCAAAGTCTGATGCGAAAATATCGCCGTGACTATGAAGAAATAGTGGACTATTACGAGCAGCTCAAGGATAAAAGCCGCAGCGAAAACAATTATGATGAGCGAATCGCACGCCAGAAAAAAAAATTGGAAGAAGCCCGTTCAGCCCTGAAAAATGCAGCCCTTGCTCTTCACAATCTGAGAATTTCCAAATTAGCAGACTTTAGAAACCGTGTTGAAGCGATTCTGCATCGGCTGGGTATGGACAAAGCCCGCTTCAATCTGGCCTTTCATCCATTGCAGCCACAAAACCACCGATTCATCATTATTGATGGCAAAAAGCTTGGCATCAGCCCAAAAGGCTTTGAGCAGCTAAGTTTCGAAATCATTACCAATCCCGGCGAACATTTTAAGCCGCTGCAGGAAGTAGCCTCTGGCGGAGAACTTTCCCGGATCACACTGGCGCTGAAAAGCCTCCTTTCTGACGAGGATAATACACCTACACTGATATTTGATGAAGCCGATGCCGGTGTCAGCGGTCGCATCGCCCGTATCGTCGGCGAGCAGATTAGAGCCCTTTCAGAAAATCATCAGGTGCTCTGCATCACCCATCTGCCGCAGATTGCATCACTGGGAGACCAACATTTCGCCGTAGTAAAAAGCTATGCTGGCGATTATGCAGAAACAAGCCTCAAAAAGCTCAAAAACGATGAGCGCATTACCGAAATTGCAAAACTTCTGGAAGCCAAAAGTGTGACAAAAACCACATTGCAGGCGGCCAAAGAACTTTTAAATACAAACTAACGGAGCAAAAGCATTGGATCGCGAGCACCAAAAAAACTCATTGCCCTCTTTCAGGCCTGGAGCGGCGAAAGCGTCACTGATTTGCAGGCCCTGCCCCCTTCCGGATCATACCGCGAATATTACCGGCTCATCAGTGACGGCGAAAAACGCGCCATCGGCACCTACAATACTGACCGCAAAGAAAATATCGCTTTTCTCACCTTCAGTAAACATTTTCAAAAAAATGGCTGCAATGTGCCGGCAATCTTTGCCGAAGACCTGGATTCCAATCTCTACCTGCAGGAAGACCTGGGAGATACCACCCTCTTCAGTCTCCTCAGCGCCACACGTTCCGGCCAGGAATACCCAGAACAAATCACCCATTTTTATGAGAAAGTCATCGACCAACTGCCCTATTTTCAGGTAGTGGCAGGCAAAGACCTCAATTACGAAGTCTGCTAT
>DSDE01000106.1 GCA_011049095.1 Fidelibacterota bacterium | reverse complement strand
CCTCAGAAAAGAGATACAGCTTGCTGAAAATAGGGTTAAGGCGGCCCGTGCAAAACTCGGGAATCAATCCTTTGTGGAAAGAGCGCCAGCTCAGGTCGTTCGGGCTGAACAGGAGAAAGAACGCAGCAGTCTCGAAAATCTGAAGCTTCTCCAGGAGCATCTGCGGCAGATTATCGATTAAGAAAAGGAGCATAAAATGTATAGTAAAAAGAGAGCCCTCTTATTTTTTATGATCTTTAGTATTTTGCAGGCACAGGAGCAGCGTCAGATTCTCATTACACCCAATGGAAGCGCCTGGTTTGATGTAAAGAGAGCTGTTTCTGCCGTTGATTTGAAAAAAGAGCTGGATCTGAATCATTATCAATTGCCCATATCTCCCCGGTCGGCCTGGGTCAGTCTCAGTGATGGCGTGGCGGCAATTCGCACTGAACAGTCAGCACAGATTTTTGGGAATGTGCTCCAGCCTGGAAGCATTATCAAGGTCAGACTGATTGATGGCACGATCTTCCGCGATGTCACCCTGGAAAAAATAAGCGGCTCGGCGCTCCACATCCGGAAAGAAGGCGAGCTCTGGAGCATAAACACCAATCAGATCAGCGCCATTCAGTCAAAAGAGCTGATCCCCGCCCAGCGGCTGATATTAAAAACCCTCAGCCAGCCAAAGAAAAATCGCGATATTCAGCTCAGCTACGGATTCCAGACAGGACTATTTTCTTGGAAGATGGACTATGACCTATTCTGGAATGACGATGAAAAGGCAACCCTTGCGCCAAGCTGCCGTATCAGCTACAACGGGGGAGAAGCGCTGCCTGAAACAAAAGTAGTACTCTTAGCCGGCGAAGTGAATGAGGTCCGAAATGAAAGGCCGATGATGCGCAGTGAAGGCGTGATGATGGCTGCCAAATCTGCAGACTATGCTGCGCCTCAGCCTGAAGCCATAGCTGATTTCTATCGTTTCACACTGCCGGATTTAGTCGCTTTTGCGCCGAGAAGTGAAACTCGTTACCCGGTGATGCAAGCATCTTCTATTGCACCGGAAAAAAGCTATCTTGTGAGCGGCAGTGAGCGGAGCGCACAAATTGGAGCGGCCCAGCTCATAGTAAAAATCTTGAATGAAAAATCAAAAGGGATCGGTGAAGTATTGCCAGCCGGAACCATTCGCAGCTTCACAGCAGAGCGTCTCTTTATCGGCAGCGCTGCAATTCCAGCCACTCCAGTGGGAGAGTCTTTTGAATTTTCCCCAGGGAAAGCTTTTGACCTCACGTATGAGCGTAAAGCTCTGCGCTATGATCGAAGCCGCACTGGTGAAAATTACACTATCCAATATACACTCAGAAACGGCAGTAAAAAGAATCAGACATTCAGGATAGAAGACCGTTTTTGGGGTGAATGGGATATTCCCAAAAGCTCTGTCTCCTGGAATAGAAAAACCGCCGATATTGCTGAGTTTAACATTGCTGTTCCTCCTGGCAAGGAGACAGTTCTCACATTTGATGTTATTAAGCGCTATAAATGAGCTATTTTATCCTTTATGAATCATTATTGTGAATTTTTATGATCAGATGAAAGCGCGAAGCATACTTGGCTCAATCTTCACTTTTCCACGATTGAAAACAGCTAAGCTCGAGAACATATTTCGCATCAGTCTGTCCGCCTCAAATACGATGTGCAAAAACATTTTATACCTGTCAGCGCTTGTGAAAAAATGAATCAATCGCCAGAATCACAAATCAAAATCAGCCAGCCTGTGGAATATCTGCCATTGGTGGGGTCCAAACGAGCACAACTTTTACGGCAGCTTGGGCTCTATTCTGTCGAGGATTTGCTGACTTATTTTCCCAGAACTTATCTCGATCGATCAAAAATATTGCCAATCGCAAAACTTGTTCCCGGAGACAGTACCACTGTTATTGGCACAGTCATGAAAAGCGGAGTGCAGCAACTTAAAAACCGGACAATTTTTAAGGTCCTTATCAAAGACGATACCGGATTTCTTAGTCTGAATTGGTTTCATGGCGGCAAATGGCTGCAATCACAGTTTAAAACCGGTGATCTTATCTCAGTCAGCGGAAAAGTTGATTTTTTCCAAGGGCCTACGATGTCGCATCCAGATTTTGATTTTCTTGATGACAATAAGGGTCCCTTAAATACTGGCGGAGTTATTCCGGTTTATCCTCTCAATCAGGCGATGCGGCAGGCCTACCTCAACAGCAGGCAGCTTCGGAGGATTTTTTTCGCCCTTTTTGAGAAAGGAATCAGCGGCTTAGAGGACCCCATTCCCCAGGAAATTTTAAATCGCTATAAGCTAATGCCATTTGATGAAGCGCTGAAACAGATGCATTTGCCCGATTCTGCAGATTTGCTGGCGGCGGCGCTCTTTCGCTTCAAATTTCAAGAACTCTTTATG
>DSDE01000032.1 GCA_011049095.1 Fidelibacterota bacterium | reverse complement strand
TGACGGGTTTTTTTACCGATGCGGTAACTTTCGCATAATTTGTAATAGAGATATTCATTGCCGTTATGTTTGTCAATTTTACGATCATTAAAAAAAAGATACCATTTTAGAAAAATATATTGGTGAAAAAACTAAGAGTTATTAAGTTCATACTATGTTCGGAGGAAGAAACCAGAATTGATTTATGATAGAGTAGCGTTTTACATAAGCCCCTCACGCATCGGCGGCCATAAGCAGGCTGAGCTGCTCCACGATACAAACATTATCAATCTTTTAGCTAATTCCTTTCTCCCTGTTTCACTCCTTTGCTTAGGGGAAAACAGGTAGATTGAACAAAATTTTCATCATTTTACATATTAAAAACTTATTAAATGGAGAAAGCGGTGCTTGAGCTTCGAAATCTATCCAAACATTATGGTGAATTAATAGCTGTAGATAATGTATCACTGGAAATTCGCCACAATGAACTCTTTTGTCTGCTGGGTCCCTCCGGCTCGGGGAAAACCACTATTTTGCGGATGATCGCTGGATTTGAGAAGCCGACATCGGGACAGATTCTTCTTGAAGGTAAGGATATCACCAAGATTCCACCCCACAAGCGCAATGTAAACACTGTTTTTCAGAATTACGCCCTTTTCCCCCATCTCAATGTTCGGGATAATATTGCCTATGGGCTGCAGATAAGAAAATTTCCCCAGGATGAAATCGAGAAACGAGTAAAGCACTATCTGAAAATAATGCATCTGCCTGATAAGCGCTACAGCTATCCCCATCAGCTAAGCGGGGGCCAGCAGCAAAGAGTGGCACTGGCCAGAGCTCTTATCAATGAACCGGCAATTATTCTGCTGGATGAGCCTCTTGGAGCGCTGGATGAGAAGCTCCGGGACAAGATGCAGGTGGAGCTTTCTAATATTCAGCGGACGGTTAAAACCACCTTTATTATGGTGACCCATAATCAGGAAGAATCGCTGACGATGGCTGACCGCATCGCCGTGATGAAAGACGGAAATATAGAGCAGCTTGGACTTCCAGAAGAGATTTATTCCACCCCCACCAGCCGCTTTGTTGCTGAATTTATCGGTGATACAAATATTTTGGAAGGTGATATCGTCTATAGGGATGGTGACTTTCTCAAAATTAAACTGGCCACAGGTGATGTGATACAAAAAATAGCAAAAAGAAATGTGCCTGAGATTGATCAGATTCTGTTAAGTATAAGACCTGAGCAGTTGAAAATGTGGAAACGAAAACCGGAGTACGAAGATAATCTTTTTGAGGGCACCATTCGCAATGAAGTCTTTTACGGCGATTTCTCCATCTTTATCGTCGAGCTTGGTAATGGCCTCAATGTACAGGTTATGTTTCAGAATATTCTTCCCAGTGGTGTGAATAAACAGAGCTTCCAGGAAAAAGAGCAGATTTGGGTTGGCTGGACGAAACTGGCTGGACATCTGCTATGGGACTAAGAATAGATTCAAAATTTGAAAAACGGGTTCTCACCTGGCCGCCTTACTTCTGGCTGATTATCTTTTTCCTTTTGCCGATGGTTTTAATTTTTGCCTCGGCTTTTGGTCAGCGCGGGGCATTTGGGGGCATCATCTGGACTTTCACCCTGGAAAATTTCATTCGCATTTTCGATCCCATTTACTTCAAGGCCATCGCCCGCAGCTTTGAATATTCTTTTCTAGCCACTAGTCTGACGCTGCTCATCAGTTATCCGGTGGCTTACTATATCTCCTTTTCACCACCACGGCTCAAAGGCATCTTGATGTTTATGGTCATTCTTCCCTTCTGGACTAATTTTCTCATTCGTATTTTCAGTTGGTTTATCCTTTTGGGAAGAAACGGCCTCATCAACAATGCCTTGATGAGTCTGGGAATCATCAGCGAACCCCTGAGCCTGCTTCACAATGCCTTCAGCGTCAATATCGGACTGATTTATGGTGAGCTGCCTTATATGATATTGCCCATAATCGCCAGCTTAGACAGGATGAATGTCTCTCTTTTAGAAGCTTCTACCGACCTGGGTGCCAGCAAATTTCGCACTTTCTGGAGAATCACCTTCCCCATCAGCATGCCTGGCGTTATTACGGGAATTATCTTTGTCTTCATTCCTATGCTGGGGCAGTTCGTGGTGCCGGATATTCTCGGCGGAACAGATAGTTTTATGATTGGGAATGTCATTACCTCACAATATCTGGTTGTACGGGATTGGCCTTTTGGCTCGGCCCTCTCTATGGCTTTGATGATGATTGTTTTGCTCATCATTATGGTCTATCTCCGTTTTGCGCCAGCAGGGTTTAAAGATGTGAAGGGAATCATCTGAGATGAATCGCTCTAATGATCTGAAATTTGGCCAAAATTTGTGGCTGAAGCTTTTTACCATTGCTGCAATGCTGTTTTTGTATCTGCCC
>DSDE01000181.1 GCA_011049095.1 Fidelibacterota bacterium | reverse complement strand
TTGAACGTGCCTTCAGAATCACAAAAGGAAGTCTGGAAATGAGGCCGATGTTTCATTTTACCCCCAAAAGGATCGAAGCCCATATTTGTATCTGTTTTGTGGCATACAAAGTTTATAGAGAACTTGCAAGAATATTAAAAATTAGCCGCATAAACAAGAGTGTCGATAAGCTTCTTGACATAGCAAAATCAATTACGACAATAAAAATCAAGCTGCCCAAAAGCGGGAATACAATTATTAAAACAATGCTTGTGACCCAAAGACATAAATCCATTGCATATTTGTTCGATGAAAACTTTTGGGAAAATTTTTAAGGTGGCGCATTGTCGAAGTCAGGAAATTTTTCTTTTTTCCGAATTTTTGAAGACCCGGATTAAGGCAGCCGGTATAATCTAAATTATGAAAGGAAAAATTTATTTTGTACAGATATGATTAAAAGGAAAAAAGCAGCCCAAAAGGCTGCTTTTAATTTGATTTATTGTGCTTTGAGCTGAACTATTTCAGCAAAACTAATTTCTGGGAATGGGCATTTTGTCCCAAATCTATTTTGAGAATATAGACGCCGCTGCTGAGCGTATTGGCATCCACTCGATAGTGATAGCTGCCGGAACTCAGCTTTTCATTGAGTATCTGCATCACTTGCCGTCCCGAAATGTCGTAGAGTTTAAGCTTGACTTCCGTTGTTTTCTTTAGCACAAATGGGATGGTGAAGCTAGCGTTGAAAGGGTTGGGATAGCTGCGATTCAGAATATAGCTATCTGCGCTGAGCCAGTTTTCCACAGGCTTTTTATCGTCGATGGAGACGGGTCCTGCAGCAGCCCACTGATGGTGGGGATAGCCGTCATTCACACCGCTGTCTAAAGCCCAGGTGCTGTCTAAATCCCAGGCGGTACTTTGGAAAGTGCTGAGATCGGTCATTTCGGCTGTTGTTTTGCCTTCTGCGCCGACGGCGCTGTTCTGGTTGCTGCTTTCGGTATCCCAGAAATTGCCGCTCATCAGCGCTATGCTGGGCTCATTTGCTTCTCCCACAAATCCTTTGTCAGTGGGATCATCTGTCCCGTTAAAAATAACCTTACCTGTGGCATAACTATTGGCAATGATTCCCGCATAGGTGGCACTGCCGCCAAATTTCCCGGAAAAGGCGCCGAAAATGAGGTTTTCAGACCCTTCTGTGCGAACAACTTGTGCTCGGGAAAAGCAATCGCTCACATTAGCGTACCAGATATTGCCAACAAGCCCGCCGGTTAATTCACTACCCTGTACCGTACCGCTGCTGCTGGCTATAACGGGACCATAAATAACCCCGACAAGCCCGCCAACTTCTTTCAGCCCGGCGACCATTCCAGATACACTACAATTTTCGATTCTGCCGGTGTTGCTTAGCCCGACAAGCCCGCCCACATATTCTTTGCCCACGACAAAAGCATCAACAATATGGCGGTTTTTAACAATGCCGTTGGGATTCAGCATGGTAATAAAGCCAACGCGATCTTGATCCGGTCGGTGAAGATGCATATTGCTGACAGAATAGCCTGCGCCATCATAGACACCATCAAAAGTGCCATATTGTCCGCCAATGGCTCCCCAGCCCTGATAATAGCTCGCTTCTCCGCTTGATTGATTCCAAGTATGCGTTTCCATCATATCAATGTGAGCATTTTGGCGGAGAAATTTTCCTGTAAAAGGATTTTGATTTGCAGATTCCAAATAGACCCAGAAGAGGTTTTCGAGGCTACTGATGAGATAGGGATCATCTTCACTGTCGCCGGAGCCTTCAGGCTGTACGGCAATCATCGGGTCCGTTGTGAAACGATCAGAAGCGCTGGGTAATGTATAGCTTATGCCGGCATCATTGCTGGCATAAGCCCGAAAGTGGTATGTGGTGTTTTTCTCCAGTTCGTAAGCCGTCTCGTTAAAAAAACCATAAAAGTGAGGCGCCGGTGCGCCAAGGTCTATTTTCATCAGATGATGACCTTCACCAATTCTTGGATAGGGAAGGGTATCCAGAATGAAACCATAAGTGCTGACGCCAAAATCACCACGGATTTCCCAACCAGCGGAAAGTTTAGCAGAATTTGCCGTAATTTCTGAAACGCTGCCAAAGCGAAATATGGGCAGCAAATTGAATTGCAGATCCGCATAGCCGTCGTTTTCATTGGCATCGATTTTCCATAAGCCGTCAAAATTGTATCCGGCATTGAGATAGGTGGAAAGCGTTTTCATCTATTTACAATTTCGCCGATGAGACCGCCTGCATTCTTGATGGCAAAACATCTACAGCAGATCAGGAATTGTAGATTTTTCCTTGCGTATTCGTCGAACCGCAGCGAGCCACCAGGCCACCAACCATATCTGTGCCGGTGACGGAGCCTGTGGCTTAGCAATTCATAATGGTCCCCAGATTGACGGATACC
>DSDE01000135.1 GCA_011049095.1 Fidelibacterota bacterium | reverse complement strand
GTCTTAGGCGGCATTTGATCATTTCTCACGACGATTGCGATTTTTTGTATCAAATCACGTTGTTTTTCAGGACTATATTGATTCCAGTTCCCGAGATCGAGATATTGCCGTCCCTCTTTTACGGTAAGTATTCAGTCAAGCACACCTAAGTGAAAGTTTGAGTGCCTGAAGGCGTCTCAAAGTTTTATTTTTGGTGTTTGATTTATTCTATTTTGACATTTTGGGGAAGCAGGGCTTTCAGGTCGTGATGCGGATGATCCCAGAAGTGGCTAAAGAGATATGTTAGGTAGTCTTGTGGATTCAAACCGGCATTCTGTGCTTGTGCCACGAGTGTATAAGCCATTGCCGCTGTTTTGGCAGCCTCTTCATTTCCGTGAAAGAGCCAGTTCTTCCGTCCCAATGGTATGGGCTTGACTTTATTTTCGACGGGATTGTTATCGATCTCCAGCAATCCCTCTTCAGTAAAGACGGTCAATGTTTTCCAGCGGGTCTGCATATAGCCAATGGCACCAGCAAGGGGGTCTGATGGCGTGAGTTCTTTCAAAGTCTCGGCCAGCCAGCTTTTTATCTCTTCAAGAACCGGCACGCTTTTTTTCTGTCTAACGGCCAGGCGTTGGTCGTGGGTGTACTGATGATGCCGCGCTTCCTTTTCTACCTTGTACAGCTTTTTAATGAGTTCCAGAATCGGCTGCACACGCTGGTCATTGTTATCAGCCAAAAGATTATAAAACAGTCGCCGGGCGTGAGCCATGCAGTGGACCTGGCGGATACCTTCCTGCTTGCCAAACCAGTCGTACACTGAAAATCCGTCTGACTGAAGCCAACCCTGAAAGCCATCAAGTATTGCCTTTGGGCCATCGCGGCCCCGACCACTTTGATAATCATAAAAAATCTCCCCGTCAAGAGGACTGTAATAAAGCCAGAAGTACCCCCGATGCAGTTTTCCCTTTATTTCATCCGTTTGGACTTTCGTGGGGGTTTCGTCAAGCTGCAGGTAGGTTTTTTGGCAGATACGCTGCCGATATAGCTCATATATTTGACTGATTATCGCCTTGCCGCCCAGATTGACCCAGCCATTGATCGTTGAGGATGGCAGTTTTACACCCAAACGTTCGTACTGTTTTTGCTGCCTATCCAGAGGCAGATGATCCACAAACTTGCCGGTGTAGATATGAGCCAGAAGCTTTGGACCTGGAATGCCACGGGGAATCGGCAGATGGGGCATTGGCGCAATGATAATCCGCTCAGATACCGGGTCTGCATATTTGGGACGAATCAGACGTAAAATATAAAATCGAGCCGGTTCCAGCTCCAATATGTCACGAGTCTCCTGGCCGATTCGTTTCAGTCCGCTGATATCTCCTTCGGGTTCAATAATACGTTCAAGGACCGGAAGATTTTCGGGAAGCTCATTCCGGCCGTGGCCTTTCTTCTTTCCGGTTTCTTTGCGCTCATAGCTCACCATCTGAGTCTTTTCTGCTTCCGGAGCCGTTGGCTGAGGAATATCAAAGAGTGGAATCTGATTGACATTTTCGTCCCGACCCAGTTTTTCACTCCGCTTCCCAAAAAGCATTCGGTTCAGCATGGAAATCTGAGCTTGCATCTGAGAAAGCTGGCTTTTTAAGGAGCTGTTCTCCCGGATCAGCGCTGCGGTTTGGGCTTTAAATTGATGGTATTCCTTGAGCAGTTCATCGTATGTCATAACGATGATAATATACGATATATCAGTTACTTATCCTAAGATTTTGTGCCTGTATCGCTGCTTTTTTCTTAGCTTTGAAAGCTCTAATCCCGAGAGTAAAAGACTCAACTCTTCACGACTGATTTCAGCGTTTTCTGGAACGCTAAAAGTCCCTTTTTCCAGCTGTTTGTAATATATCCAATAGCCGTCCTGATCCCATACCAGTATCTTTAAACGATTGCGGCGGCGATTCAAAAATAGAAAGAGGTCACCGCTCAGGGGATTTTCTCCCAGCTCCTGGCGAACCAGCACCCGAAGACCATTGAAGCTTTTTCGCATATCTGTCGCCGCCCGATAGACATAGACTCGCAGCTTGCCCGATAAATGAAGCATTTACCATTCCAGCTTTAATATTAATCCGCCCGGCAGCGCTATACGGATTTGATGCCCTTGTTCTTCTTTTTCGGGAATGACCGCCACAGGTGCAAAGCCCCGCAGTGCCTGCTGCCGGTATTTTCTCTGCCAATAGCCAAAGGTGCTCAGGGGCAGGCTATGGGCAGCGCAAAAGTCCCGACGCGTCTGATTGCTTTGCGCGTAGGATTCCACCAGCGCGTACATCGTCCGCTGACGTTCTAAAATTGAATTATTTTCTGACATTGCAGCCTCCTTTTTTGACGAAAGCTACAACACCCAAAAACTCATTTCAAGATGCGCCTGACTGAGGACTTACCATTG
>DSDE01000234.1 GCA_011049095.1 Fidelibacterota bacterium | reverse complement strand
GCACGATAAGGAATTTCGCGCCCTCCAGCTTCGGGTCTTTTTTAGTTGCCCATACCTGACCGCATATTTTTCCTAAAATCATTGCGATTTTCCCTTATCTGAGCGGTGAGAGCATTCTTTTTTCATCTGCCAAAAATAGCATGCTTTTACAAAATAAACCAAAGGGTATTTATGCCTAGATACATACTTTATTTAAGCAGAATCGCTTTTTGGGAAAGAGACACCCCATTACCGCTGAGCCTGATGATGTAGATGCCTGAGGCCCAATCTCGGGCATCCAGCGCCACGCTGTATTCGCCAGACTGCTGATTATTCTGAATCCACATTTTTTGAAGGTTTCCGCTGAGACTCCATACCTGCAGAATGATATCGCTGTTTTCATGGACTGTGTAGCGAATCATGCTAGATGTATTGAAGGGATTGGGGCTGATGGGCTTCAGGGAGACCTTTGCCGGCATAATGGTCTTTTCTCCCGCCGGAATCTTTAAGGTTTGACGCTGTTTCCAGTGGCGGATATGTTGTCCCTGGAGATTTTCACTGGCCAGAAGATAGGTGTATGTGGCGCCGGGATTCACATTTTTGTCAAGGTATTCATAAAAAATATTCTGACTGCTGAATACAAAGCCTCTGAGGGCTGCATTTTCCTGCCAGCCGGCAATTTTTTTCATCGGACCGTTTCCTTCTTGGCGAAATATGAGAAATCCGGCATTTTCAGATTCAGAAGCGGTGCTCCAGCTCAAAAGTACCTGCTTTTTATCAAGTCTGGCGCTAAAGAAAAAGAGTTGAATTGCCAAGGATTCATCGGTCATTTCATGGTCGCCAAGATATTCAAAAGTGTCTTGGGGATATTGATCCCAGTCGGCAAAATCAAATACATTACTGGGCGCTGTAACTGAGCTTTTCCTCACTAAGGTCATATCAGCGCCCCAATTGCCTGTCATATTGGGAATACCCACTAGGTCAAGCATTGTATTATTTTTATAAAGAGCCACAGCGTCATTGCCATTAAAGGTGATGATTCCACTTCCGGTAATGGTATCAGCCAATGCTTTTAGCGCTTCGCTGGCCTGGCCGTTCACGATGATGAAAGTTTCTCCAGGGTTTAATATTCCCAAGGGATAAAACGGGCTGCCAAAATCACCGGCGCCATTAGTCTGTTTCCGCAGCTCATAATCGGAGAGATTGATTGACGAGCCTATGCCATTGTAGAGCTCCAATGCCTTATTATAGCTGCTGCCTTCTACATATTCTGAAATAATCAGCTCGCTGGCGATACCGGCGCTGTCTTCGGCAGTGCCGGTGCTGCCGCTGGCGTTTATTTCTAATGACAGCCCGGCGCTATTGTAGGCTCGAACGGCAAACTGGTATTCTCTTTCAGCTTCCAGGTTTTCCACGAGTTTGCTGTTGTAGTTGGCCGGTGTAGAATCGTGTTTAGCACCATTTACATAAATGTAGTATCCGCTTTCCCGGCTGCTCATATCATCCCAGCTCAGGGTGATGCTGTGGGCTGTCGGCGCCTCGGCTGTGAGATTAAGCGGCGAGGCAGGGGCATCCCCAAATGTCATTGCCACCAGCTCAGGATGGTCTATAAAGGGGTTGCGATTGTGCTGAATGCTGTAAATCGCTTCATTACGGTTTAGCTCCTTATCACTCACAGGGTCTGCTTTGTGCCAGTCGGCAAGGAGCGCCAGCGCCCAGCTTTTGATATCAGCCCGGCTGCTCATATCGGTGATATCCCATAAGCTGTCTTCACCATAATAGCGGACGCTCATATAGAAAAAACTCCGGGCCAGATCACCTTTATAAGCATCGATGGGCTCAAAAACGGTGCCGCTGTATCCGGAGCTGACGTTTGGCCCGATTTTGCTTCCGTTTTGGCTGGTCCAGCTCGGGTTGTTTACCTCACCAAAAGGATAATTCCCACGACGGCCATTAACATAGCCATCAGTCGGATAGATGTGAAAAAGGTCTGAAACCATCGGCGAGGCTTCGTTAAACCAGCTTTGAGGCCAACTGTGCTCCCGGTTGTAGCAGTCTCCTTCACTATTGTAATTGCCGCATTGGTCACTGACAAAAGTGTATTCATAAGGTGGTGTGCTGCTGGGAATATCGCTGTAAATATCCCAGACTTTACCGTTTGGCTTTTTATCTGTCGTCTGCACATGCGTCCAGAGGGCTGAATAAGAGACCACGGTATGCTCATCTATGATGTCGTGGAGCGACTGCCGCAGGGCAGTTCCTTCCTTGCCATAAGCTGTGTCATAATAAGCATTTGGCGGAGCTGCCAGGGCCAGGGCTGTCACAGTCAGCATCAAGCCGCACCGTATTTGTCCTTTCATATTAAACTCCTGTTTATCATTTAAGTTATTTTTTGGAAGATAGCTGCCGCAGGTAAAAATAGATTTCTAACATAGGGGAAAATACAGCATCGCCCTGAAATCTGCAAG
>DSDE01000430.1 GCA_011049095.1 Fidelibacterota bacterium | reverse complement strand
CGGGATGAGAGATTATTTTAATGTGAGTTTTTGTGTTGATTATCTCAATCGTTTTGAGGCGGGCGGTGACGTCCCCAAAATCGCATTCAGCCCGGACCACCCGGTCGGATTCCTGGCGGCCATTCTCTACACCTGTCGCTATACCGGAATGATTTGATTATCGTCTTTTCCATGAAGGGAAATGAAATGTTTTTGCATTTAATCGAAGATGAGAAGTTTATGTCAGAAATGATCGCACTCTTTAAACGCTGCGATCCTGGAAACCATCAATTTGTAATCATGAAGCAAGATGCTCAATGCATCTTAAACCATCTCAATGGGGTTGAGAATGTGAGTTTTATTCAGTGGCAGAGTCAAACGTGTCAGCAATTGCAAACTAAGCTTTCCAATTATACGGCTGTCTTTATTCATGGTCTGTTTAATCCCTGCTATGTCGAATTAGTGAAAAAGGCCTCCCCCGAAGCGGTATTTGTATGGGTTTTTTGGGGGGGAGAGTTGCTGCTTTTTGATCGCTACCGGTCGAGTCTTTTGCTTCTTGAAACAAGACTGCTTCGTCTTAAGCATAGAGCGTTTCCCTGGCTGGCCGTTAATTTCCGAAAATATGGCGGAATGATTCGACAGGGACAATTTTATCAATTGATTCAATCTCTTTTCGGCCTTGCCAAACGAACATCCGCGGCTCAAGTCTCAAATTTAGCTACAAATTTGAAAGATGCAATTAAGCGAATGAATTACATTATTCCTATTATCGAAGATGATTTTTTTCTGCTTCAAAAAATGTTTTCTCCTTCAGCCAAGAGATTGACATGGAATTACAGCGTTGGCATTTCTTTAGACCGATTTAAACAAAGACAAGTTTCAAAAAAAAACTGGCTTGTAGGTAATTCAGCACATTATACGAATAATCATATCGAAATTTTCCGTCAGTTACGAAAAATCAAAAAATTTGACGCAAAGATCATCGTTCCGCTTAGCTATGGTGACTTGCGCTATCGAGAAACAATACTCAGAACTGGACGGAGATTCTGGCCTGACCGATTCGCTCCTCTTCTGGAATTTATGCCGCGAGACCGGTACTGCGACCTGATCAATACCTGCTCCTGTGCTTTTTTCAATACTCGTCGTCAGCAGGCGATGGGAAATATCGTTCTGCTTCTGAGCTTGGGGGTAAAAATCTTTTTGCGGGAAGAAAACCCTGCGTATCGGTTTTTGAAACGCAACGAATTGGCGATCTTCTCTATTCAAGAAAACATCTCGCCTTCTTCCGTTGAGGTCTTTGAGCCTCTGTCAGAAGGTACAGTGGAATCCAATCGCAATATCTTAAGAAGATTATACGGCGAATCTGCCCAATGGCATCGGACGATGGAAATGCTCAATGAATTAAAAGAGAAGTCCGGAAAATAAGAAAGCCTTGGACGAGAGTCCAAGGCTTTCTTAATATCTTAGCAATGTCCGCTATGGGGATTGCTTACTGATGAGGGAAGTTGTTCATGTCTGCTTTGTCGTTGACGAGCACTGAATCTTCCATTCCACGTGGAACCGCTTCATAAACGCTGCCAAGGGCGCCGCGTCGCCACTGATTTTCGTCGTTGGTCAAAGCAGCCCCGAAATTGACGTTCCAACGGGTGTAAATGTTGTCATTTCGAACACTCACATCAGAACGACTCTCATAGGAGCTATGTCCATCGGCGTACAGCACGTTTTGACCTTCACGGTCATGCGGTTGCGCATTGGCGGCAAAAATTTGATAACGTGACGCCGCATCCACCCAGTTCAGCGGGGTGGACCTGTCCATATAATTCTGAGCGGTAATCCCTGCAAAATTTCCATCAAAAGTAAGTCTTGAGTCAAAAAACGGGTTCTTATCCGCCATCACGGCAAAAGCAGCGGATCGCTGACTGTCGGCCGCATAACGACTCCTTTTGCCGGTGTTTCCGGTCACACCGGTGTCATTGCCTTTGTAAGGCGAATGGTACGCATAACTGATACGATTCCACGGCTCGAGTCCGAAATCCCATAGTTGAACAAGATCGCGATTATCAGGATTTCTGCCGTCGAATTCGTTCTCGCCTCCGGCGGGGCAAATGAACGACTTGGGGCTAACATCCGCTTCTCGAACCAATAAATACAGACTGGTACCGATAGAAATGTTGGGAGCAACAGAGTCATCGTTCCATGGGAGCGTTGGCGCGTACCAAGCCGTTGCTGCCATTTGGTTGACCCAGTTGGGGTTAGTTCGACCTCCCTGGACGGTATATCGCCCATCGTAATCGTGGGCATAGACGGTTTGGGCGGTACCGAGGCCCTTGAGGTTGGTGCCGCAGACCACGCGCTGAGCGATCTTTTTGACCTTGCTCAACGCCGGCATCAGGATAGCCAGCAGCATGGCGATGATCGCGATCACCACCAACAGTTCAATGAGTGTAAAACCTTTCTTTCGCATACAACTTCTCCTTTCCT
>DSDE01000435.1 GCA_011049095.1 Fidelibacterota bacterium | reverse complement strand
TGCAGAAGACCTGCCTACAGATTATGAGCTGGCTCAGTGGGAGCTGCAGAAGGAGGGGATCCAATATGAATCGATACGCGTGGACTTACGGTCTGATATGGAATATATGCTGAAAGATTTTAACCCAAGTTGAGCGGTGTCAGGACATAAGATACTTATAATTAATAAGATAACTTTTGTATTTCAGATTCTCGGTAACACGAATTTCAGTCTGTAAAATGGCATGGCTTTGTATCCTAGGGCCTTGCAGATTTCCAGGGCATCCATAATGGGTTTGCTGCCAATCTGTGCGAGCTGCAAAAAGATACGCAATGACAGCGGCTACTGGAGTGAGCTTGAGAGCTACATTTTAGAGCGTACAGATGCCAGTTTCACGCATGGATTATATCCCATCTGCACTAAAAAACTTTATCCAGATCTTCTTGATAGTGTTGAATCTGAAGATAAGGCAGTTCAGGATTCTGAAGCCGATTCAGATAAATCAAGTAAAGGAAGATGACTTTTGTTTAAAGGATTATTTGATTTTCTCTGGATAAGCGGCAGGCTGATATGAAAGGTGGTGCCCAGATTCCTTTCACTTTCCACAATTATATTGCCTCCGTGTAATAAGACAATATGCTTGACAATAGAGAGACCCAGTCCCGTACCTCCCACGCGGCGGCTTCTTGATTTGTCTATAACGTAAAATCTTTCAAAAATACGGTCTTTATACTTTTCAGGAATTCCAATTCCTGTATCAGCAATGCGAATATGGTAATTGATACTATCTGCATTGGTAGAAATGCTGAGTTTTCCGCTTTCGGTGTATTTGATGGCGTTGTCAATTAAATTGACAAAAAGCTGCTCCAGCCGATATGAGTCCCCCTCAATTTTTGGCAGATTTGGCGAAAAATCCAATTCGATGGCGAGTCCTTTTTTTTTCGTCTTTTCCCTAAAGATGGGCAGCAGTTCGGTTATTAATTCACCAAGATCAATTGCTTCAGGTCTTATGATAGCGCTTGATTCTTCAAGCTCTGCCAGAGTCAGCAGGTCTTCGACCATCGAGATCATACGGTTTGTGTTCCGCTCAATAATTCGCAATTGTCTTGACTGCTCATCATCACTATCTTCTAAAAGTGTTTCCACAAAACCTTTTATTGAGGTCAGGGGTGTTCGCAGTTCATGACTCACATTGGCTATAAAATCTTTCTTGATACGCTCTAAGTTGCGAATTTGTGATATGTTGTGAAAGATGATAACGATTTCTTTAGAGCGTTTGGTTTTTAGATAGCTGTAGCTTACCATATAGTTTTGATTTTGCCACAATAGCTCTTGCTGAAAAGGTGTTTTTTCCTGGCGAATACAGTCAATCTGCTGTTGAAGTTCGGTGCTGTTAATAATATCGAATATCTTTTCTCCCTTGAGTCTCTTATTTGAGTTGCTGAGGTTACGAAAACTTTCATTGCAGAGTAAAATGGTCCCCTTGGGTTTTATTACAACAAGCGCTTCCTGAATAGAGCCAATGACGGTTGTCAATTCCTCCTTTTGCCGAGTGATTTCAGCAAAAAGCATACGAATCTGCCGCACCATTTCATTAAAATTATTTGATAGAATACGGATTTCTGCCCATTTTTGAGGCGGCACTTCGACATCAAATTCACCAGAAGCTACCCTTTGAGAAGCCGCTGCCAAATCGCTAATAGGTTGCGAAAGCTGTTTACTGAAAAATGCGGCAATAACTGATGCCACCAGAATAAAAAAGGTGCTTACAGCAAAGGCTTGCTTTAGCATGGAGTTAATCAGGCTTTGTATATCCCGCAAAAAGAGGCTGAGGCGCAAAATGCCGATTTTTTCTCTGTCACGATTTAAGGGCATAGCAACATAAAGCATTTTCTCTTTCACCGTGCTGCTGAATCGAAGGGATTGTCCTGTTTCACCTTGCAGCGCTTCTAAAACTTCGGGGCGATCCTTATGGTTTTCCATTTCAGCAGGATTATTTCGGCTGTCAGCCAAAACCACGCCTGAGGTATCAATGACTGTGATTCTGGCATCAAGAAGATGGCCATAGCTTTTTGCGAAATCATCAAGTTTCTGTAAATCGCCTTCAAGTGTTTTCTGGAGTATATTTTCGTGCATCGCGATGGCAAGGCGCTGTAAATCTGAGCTGAGTGTATTGAGATAGGTGCTACGAATCAGCTTATAGTTGAAAAGGAAGATGACAGTGCTTAAAAAAATAATCAGCAGCAGATGTCGGCGAAAAACACGATGAAAGATAGAGTTCATCTATTCTTCTACTTTATATCCGATGCCGCGAAGATTTTTTACAAAGCGAGCCGCATCACCAAGTTTTTCCCGAATATGCTTGATGTGCACATCAATTGTCCGGTCAATGACCGCCTTTTCATTTCCCCAGAGCTTTTCCAGAATCTGGTCTCGTGAGAAAACCATCTCTTTGCGTTCGGCCAGTATTCGCAATATTCTAAAT
>DSDE01000407.1 GCA_011049095.1 Fidelibacterota bacterium | reverse complement strand
ATGGACATTGAGCCGCTGGCATTCAGAGTGTCGCCACTGAAATAGTCATACCACTGGCCGCTATAGGGAAAATTTGGGCTGATATCGCCGGCGCTGACATCAAAATTGCCGATGATGGCGGCGTGCATAGTTCCCTTGCTGAGATAGACCCGCTTCAGCATCCCGTTGAGCTGATAATTAGTATTGTCAGGCTCAGTAAAAAGCGCTTGCTGGTTTCGCAGCTTGATGAGAGCCGACCAGGTTTTGTAGAGATTGCGCCGTGCTTCTTCTTGAAAATAATTCCAAAGAATGGGTTTTTCGCAGACACGGCATGGGTCATCAATGGAGATGTCATATCCCAGCTCGCCAAACTGCCAGATCATTTTGGGGCCGGGCAGCGTGAAGAAAAAAGCGCCATTGAGTTTCAGGCGATTTAATGCGGTGAAGATATTTTTAATGTCATAGGCGCCGCTGCTGTTGCCATACTGAAGATTTTTGTACATCATTCGCTCTTCGTCATGGCTCTCCATGTAGGCCACCAGATGGGGTTTGCTCCAGCCGCGGTTGCTGTAGATTCCCCAGCTTAGGTCATTGCTGTAGCCCATCGCTGCTTCCTGATAGGCGTGGGTCATATTTCCCCATATCATCATACCGTAATTTGCAAGCTCCGTTTCTTCAGAGTTGGCTGTAAAATGCTCGAGAATGATATAGGCGCTGCTGTCAAAAGCCCAGATTTCATCGGCCATTCTTTTGAGAATTGCTATGCGGGCGTTGTCGTGGTTCCAGCCTTCGCCAGGCGTATTGCTTAGCCCCTTGGTGAAGTCAAAGCGAAAGCCGTCCACATTGAACTCTTCCAGCCAGTAGCGATTGACCCGGTCTGCGAAATATTGGGTGGCTTTGCTTTCATGATTGAAATCACTTCCCCAATGATAGACAGGATTGGGCGAGACTTCATTAAACCATGGGTTATCGGCAGCCGGGCGGTTTTCGGCGCTGTTCCAGTAGAGACGGGCCAGGACATTTTGCCCAAATGCATGGTTGTGAACTAAATCGATGATAATAGCAATTCCACGATTATGGCAGGCGTCTATGAAAGTTTTCAGATCATGGGCTGTGCCGTAATATTTATCCGGCGCTAAATAGAATGAGGGATTATAGCCCCAGCTCGAGTTGCCTTCAAATTCATTGACCGGCATGAGCTCAATTGCGTTTATTCCGAGATTTTGCAGATAGTCCAGTGTGTCAATAAGGGTCTGGTAATCGTGTCGGGCGATGAAATCCCTTACCAATAGTTCGTAAATCACTAAATCTTTATTATCCGGCCTGGTAAATTCTGCAGTCCAGTTAAATGCTTCCTGGTCAGTCTGTAACACACCGACAGCCTGCTCGGTTTTGCCGGTGGGATATGCTTTCAGGCCTGGATAGGTGATTTCTGGAATCCATTTGTCATTCCAGGGGTCGAGAATTTTTTCGCTGTAAGGATCAGCAATGCGAATTTCTCCATCAACAAGGTATTGAAAGGCGTATTCTTCACCGGGGATGAGTCCGTCGAGGGTGATCCACCACCAGACTGAGTCAGCGCTTTGCTCATCTTTATTCAAAAGATAATCGGACTCTACAAACCAATTATTAAAATCACCGATGAGAAAAATATGTTCTTTTCTTGGAGCGAAAAGTGATAGGCTGGCGCTTTGATTGTCGGGATAGCTGATGCCGTCTTGAAGCGCGGCTGGACGTTCAGAAATTTTTGGTTGAGGAACCATAAGATAGATGCTGGCTGTATCGTTGAGACCCTCTGCGCCGTAGGCAATGCCATAAAGTATTTGCTGGTTAATGTTTTCGAGAATATCCACAATGTAATCAAGCTGCAATCGAGAGCTATCACCAGAAGCCAGTTTTAATCCGTAGTCGTCATAGAGCGCCAATGAGTCTATGTCAGTGCCAATGGCTGCAGCGCTTAATTCTATATCGATGGTATCGCCAATGTGGGTAAAGATAGGTGAGCGTCGTGGATCACCGAAGCTATTGTCCACTGCTGGCTTGATAAATACTGCTGTAATTCCCGCTTCATAAAGGCCTAGAAAGATATCTGCGCCGCCTTCATCGCGACCCGTCACTGAGCCGGTATTATTTCTAAAAACAAAAGCCAGCTTGAGAATGGTCTCGGTAGCAGGAATATTATAGTATTCTCTGGGATAGCCGATTGCCAGGCTGTAGAAATCTGTGGAAATCCGGGTTAGTTTGGCTTTTTCTGTATTTTCGCCCCAGTTGGCTATGACATATTTCCAGTCAGAGGGGCTCGTGCTGCCGCTGGTGATGACACCGGTATGTGCCCAGATATCGCCTGTGTAGCCCATGAGCCCGCCATTGCCCTGAGTGGCATCAAAATAGACAGTGATGCTGTCATTTTCAGTGGGAAATTCTGGCTCAGAGCTGATAGGATTGGCTGCAAAGAGAGCAGTACTATTCAGCAGAATGCTCGTAAAGAGTAGCAT
>DSDE01000212.1 GCA_011049095.1 Fidelibacterota bacterium | reverse complement strand
TAATGAGAACGCGGTTGCTGTAAAGGCTCACGCCCGGGTCCATACGCATAAAGCCAAATTCTTCCATATTTTCCTGGGGAAAATAGAGGAGCGCGTGGAGGTCCAGCGGTGCATCGGATTTGGTATGCAACCAGAAAAAGGGGTCGGAGTAGGCATTTTCCTGAAATTTGTAGAACTCCTTGTACTCTTCTTCAGTGACTTCGCTGGCGTTGCGACTCCAAATGGGCTTTATGGTGTTCACCGTTTCGTCATTGACGGAGATATTGAAGCTGACGAAGTTGCTGTATTCTTTGATAATGCGCTTGATGGTGTCAACCTTGGCATAATCTTCATAGTCATCTTTCAGCTCGAGAATGATGCGTGTGCCTCTTTTGGCGCCTTCTTCCGGTGAAATGGTGTAGTTGCTGACGCCGTCACTTTCCCACATCAAGCCCGGTGAATCGGGAAGGTAGCTGCGGGTGATGACCCGGACGCGATGCGCCACCATAAATGCAGAATAGAAACCGACGCCAAATTGCCCGATGAGCTGGGCGTCATTGTTTTTATTTTCGCTAAGTTTTTTGAGAAATTCCTGAGAACCACTGTGTGCAATGGTGCCCAGATTCTCGATGAGCTCAGCTTCGGTCATACCGATACCATTGTCGATAATGGTGAATGTTTTGCTCTTTTCATTGAGGTCGATTTTGATTTCCAAGGCATCGCCATTGGCAGCGCCGGCCTGCTCAGTCAGGCTCAGATAACGCAGTTTTTCCAGAGCATCGCTTGCATTGGAGATGAGTTCGCGGACAAAGATGTCCTTGTTGGTGTAAAGCGAGTGGATCACGATATCCAGCAGCTTTTTGACCTCGGTTTGGTATTCGTAAGTTTTAAAATTTGACACGTTTTTTCTCCTTTCTTTTCAATCGTCTATAGTGATATTATTATGGGAAAAGTTCCCGAAAAAATCAATGTGCTCATTAATCTGGGAACTTTTCTTGCTGCAAATAATTATTTCTCTTTGCCGCATTTTATTGTGAAAAGTTACTGTTTTCGATTTTAGTTTTTGTCCAATTTAGAATTGCTTCCATCAGCGTATCTCTTTCGGCGGCAGCAGGAATGCTCTCAAAGGGGAATCCCAGCAGAATTATAGGCGCAGGCTGAAGTCCGGCGATGCCTGCGCTGAGATTATTGTCACCATAACGGAGAAAGCTATGCATTGTGCTGTCTGCCGGCTCGATGGCATCCGGCGCTTCTACGATGTAGATGGCATCATCCTGCCCGGCATTGTAGCTGAAAGCTCCTTTCCAGGGGAAGGGAGAATGGTGTGTGGTGTACACTATTCCGCCACGTGAAGCCCAGTTGGTGCGGGCTTTCATTTTTAAAATATCTTTGGCGAAAATGCTGTCCTGCTTCGAAACATTCTCACCTAGCAGGTCTGTGCCGATATATGCGCCGCTTATGAAAATTGCCCCGTTGGCGTTTTGCCATTGACTTATTTTTTCCTGCAATTGGGGAAAAAAAGCTGTGTACATGAGGGGATAGCTGTCCCGATGGGCGCGAGTGCTCTTTTCTTCTCCAAGAATCAAGTCCAGCATCGCAAATTTTTCCGGAGAGATGTCAGCGGCGGCAAAGGCTTCATCGCTCATAGAGACGAAACTGTAACCGGCAGCGCGGATACTTTCACCGTGGCGGGCGCTGTAGTTAAATGTGTTCCCCAGGAGACCCTTGGTTTCGATGCTGGCATAGCTGGAGCCGTGGCCAGGTGCGTCATCATCAAGCCAGGGCGAGCGAGCATTCCAGTCATATTGCTTTCCGACGCGGCTGTAGTCACGATGATAAGGAACGCCAGCATCCCAATCAGAAGCAAAAGTCAGCAGATCATCTGTTTCGATGGTGGCAGGCGGGGCAAGGCGATCAAAGCCATTGACAATAAGCACGGTTCCTTTAGAATCACTAAGATTGCACCAAGCCAGCTCTTCGGTGGGAAAGCTTTTTCCACCGGCGTTGAGTGCGCACACTTTGAAGCGGTAGAGAATGTCATTCTCCAGATTTTCGAGAATGACAAAATTTTCCTTCACGATCTGTCCGTTGTCAAAACCGTTATTTTCTATTGCTGTGTAGAGAATATAGGCATCAGAAACAGCGCTGAGTTCCAGAGAATCCAAGGTGGGTTCCCAGCTTAGTTTCAGCCGGTTTTCATCCAGATTTTCCAATGCAAAATGATCAGGAGCCAGCGGCTGCACCACCGGTTCAAAGCCATATTGAGCAGCGATAAATTTCAGCATTCCTTTGTAGATGGCGCGGCTGGCATCAAAACGAAAGCGGGGATCATTTCCAAACTTCATATCGAGGAAATTGTGATGTGAAAGAAGCTCCAGCAGCATCGTCGGCACATTGGGCCGAAAAGCCTCGCTGTAGCCGCGATTCCAGAGAGGACGGCGATTCCAGGCGGCATCCCATCTGGCCCGTAAATCTTCTATAATCTGCGTCTGAGTGATGTCTGCC
>DSDE01000210.1 GCA_011049095.1 Fidelibacterota bacterium | reverse complement strand
GTCCCGACTCCAGATTGTACTGAAAAAGGCTTTATTAATTGGGTTGCCATCACCGTAGCTATATCTGCTGGATTGGCCAAATGCCTGGGTTACACTGGTAAACCAAGTTCCTTCTTCACGATATGCTTCGCTGTCATCATTATCAAGAATGATAAACCATGGTCTGAATTGAATGGAAAAGGGTATCTTTTTTTCCGGCTGATAGGGATCGTCAGAGTATATCACGAGTGTGTCAGTGAGCAAATCATCGTTTTCCCAATAGATAGAATAGTGCAGCTTATATTGTTCACCAGAATATATGGTCACCGCTTCACTGTTTTCTAATTGGAAAAACGCTTCAGAAAAAGTCATACTGCTTATATTTATTTCCTGGCTGCCGTGATTTTCCAGCGTCAAAATGCCACTGATAAGCTCTTCCGTTGGCTGTTCGTAAAGATTTACCGTCTCTTGTCTGATATGAAGATGTTTGGGAGCCACCAGTTGGCTGATTTTTATAGCATCTGCCAAAATGGTCTGCCCTGGCTGCCCGTAATAAACATAACGGAGGCTAAGCTCACCTGGCAGTACAATGGGTTCAATGGCTGAGAGCAGCCATTGTGAATCGTTGGAGGGATATAGCATTTTGGAAAAAAGGGGATTCCCATTTTGCCAGGCAGTAAATTTCAGGCTGTCTGGTGTATGTTCATCACCCTGATGCAACAGATAAAACTGATAGTGTTTTCGTTCGTTTAATGTCAGTTGCCACTGGATAGAATCCATACCGCTTTCACCAAGAATAGCGACTTTGTGGGATTGATTCCAGGCCAGATGATGGTCACTTGTCTGCCAATTTCCGCTTAAGGCAGAAAATGCCGCCCCATCATCATCAAAATAGAGATCATCATCTTTTTCACGAAAGGTTTCAATGGTCTGGTTTCCCATACTGTCGCTGACGGCTATGGTCCATTTGGCTAAAGCGCTGTGGTTCATGTGATAGCTGTAATGCCACAAATTTGTTCCCGCTGCAGTTCCTTCCAATATCAAATCATTGCCATAGCAATCACGGATGGCAAAGACCGGGGCTTTCTGAAAAATTGCTTCGTCAACGGAGACTATCCAGCTTGTGCTCTCTGTTTCATATTGAGGTGTAACCGTGAGGCTTGGGGCTATGGTATCGCTGCCGCCCAGATATTTCTGCATACCCTCTATGGCTGTGACATATTCAAACGTAACACCTGGATATTTTTCCGCTGCCTCGTGGGCTTTGATATTGATATTTTCTACATTAGTGAGGAAGTCAGTCTCCGGCAGGTGTGCCCAGAAGCAGATAATCTGGTCTTTTCCGCTGCTGCTGGCTGCATAAAAGAGGCTGTCAAGAAGATTTCTTTGCCAGGCTCGGGAAAAATAGACACTGCGAAGATTCCATCCGCCATTTCCCCCTGGAAGCTGGTAGTTTTCATAGCTGGGGCGAAAGGGTTTAAAATAGTTGGGAGCTTCAGACCAATCATAGGTATTATCCAGAGGCTCAGTCGTATCGGTGCGCTTTGATGGCCAGTCGTTGTGCATGCTGAAGGGGAGAAGTTCATCAAGACGATGCTGCCAGTCATTGTCCATATAGTGCCAGCCGCTGCGAAAGCTTACAGGAAAAGTCTCTTCATCCAGAAGGAACTGTGCCAGAGTTAGATCAAAATCATCAGCAGATTCCAGGAAGCTGAGGGATTGATTCCAATACCAGCGTCCATCACCATCATAATCGCTCCAAAAAAATGTATGATAATGAAGGGAGAGTTCATCGCCAAACTGAGCAATGGCTTCCCCATAGTATTTTTTCATTAGGTATAATGTCATTATATTCGGTGTGGGCATATTCAGGTTGCTGGCATGGCGAAAAATATTTCCCGCCATCATCCACCAGGTAAAGGTCACTGGCCGCCCATTGGAGTCAAGTATTTGATTTCTCCATTCTGCATTCATCACTTTGGCGGCCATTCCATCACTGTCAGTAAAAAGAGTTGGGTCGTAGGTGCAGACATAGCGCCCAACATTCATCCCATTCCAAATGGCTGTATCTGAACCTAAAACCAGATATACTTTGGCAGCATAAAGCAGACTCGCCGTCAGCAAAAATAAGACTCCAACCAAGATTCTCTGTCTTTTCATTGTGCACTCTTTTCATTTAAAATTAAATATTTCATCAACGCAACTTATTATTTTTTAACAAAAAATAAAAGGAATAAAGCGACTTACCGGCTCTTCTATTTTTTTGCTGCAGCTCATTTTAACTGAAAAAAGTCAATTCCAAAAAATATAAAAATGAATTGCTGCTTATCGTTTCCAGTTGCTGAAGCGCAGCACAACGAGAACTGTAAAAATTTCCAGACGGCCTAAAAGCATAGCAAAAATTAGAACCCATTTCCCGCCAATAGGAATCCAGCTATAATTTTCGATTGCCCCCACACCACTAAGGCCCGGACCAATATTGGCCAGTGATGCAATGACCGCAGTTGCAG
>DSDE01000390.1 GCA_011049095.1 Fidelibacterota bacterium | reverse complement strand
CTCTAAGACCGCCAATTGACAAGTGAATTAATCCCCACCGACAACCATTCGTCGGCAATTAGTCCAGCCTTTTCTCGATAGGTCGGCTAATCATTCTCGGTCAGCCTGTCAAGACCTGACCCCACTTTTTCTATTCCTACTTAAAGATTTTTGCAATGATTCCCATTGTTTGCTCCCAATTTTCTTTTGAATGATGAAACGCAGTGGATGAGCTGTGAATTTTGTTAAAAATAAGAGTTCTTGATAATATTTAACTGCTTCACTGGTTTCTTGGCTTGAAGCAAGTAAATGAATATCCGGGTCATCATAGTTTGACCGAATCCGCATTCGGTAAAGGAAATCAGCTACCGAGGTTGCATGCAGATTTTCCACAATATTTTGTTTTTTCCCTCTCGAAAGGTTTCGTCTTTTTTTATCCCTTCGCACCCCTTTGTGTCGCTCCATATCAAAAAGTGCTTCTAAAAAGCGTTTTCGTGTGGTGCTTAAGCACTTGCCAAGCAAACAATCAAGATTATCAGCATATCTTGGGTTAGAAAGATTGCTTTGTAGTTTAACCTTCTCAATGGTTGCATCAAGGTTTAAAAATTCAAATTGTTGGTCGGTTGGACCGCCCCAACACTGTGCATTTAGGGGTGCCGGAAAGTATTTTTTTGACATTTCAGAAAAAACTGCTCTAAATGACCGGTGGTCTTTAGGGATATCGCGCCCCAAAGCAAACATAGCCGCTAGACCAAATCCGTGGACAGCGTAGTACGCTTGAACAGGAAGCCATAAATTGGCAATGGGAGCTAAATCCTCGTTTTCTTGTATTGGAAAATACTCCATTGCTTTGAGGGTCAAGCCTCCTCGGGTAAAGGCTGCTACTATTTTTTTATCTAAGCTTCGCCCTCCCTGAATTTTTTGAATAGATTTTAATTCGGCCATTTTAGCCTCAATATGTTTAAAGCATTTTGATGGGCAGCCATGGATTTCAACGATCTTTTCAGCCCATGCTTTCACGTAGCCATAGTATGTTTGCAAAGCATAAGGTGCATCGCGGGAATAAAATGGATCTATGAGTGAATCGTTCATTCTCCACCCTCCACAATCGTAATTTCTTCTGGGGTAAGATTGTAGAGCTGATAGACCATTTGGTCGATTTGGTTTTCGAGGGACGTGGTGTTGGCTGGCGAGTTTTGCTTTTTGGCTGCGATTATCTCCTCAACCTTGCTTTCTATCTGCTCGACTACGCCTTTGTTGGATGGGGTGATGGGAGGGATGGGGTAATCGCTCATAAACTCGCTTTTAAATCTTATTCCTTTATCACCCAAAGCGCCGCCAGCATGCCAGTTTGAGAATGAGTATGCAAAAAAGACAGAGTTAAACAGCCCGATAAAAAACTTGATATTTCTACCAGTTAATAATCTTCCCGTGTCATTACAGAACATTTGATTGTTATCATATGAGAAAGCAGGCATCTGACTCATTTCTTTCCACACCACCTTCTCCTTCTCAAATTCGGGGTAGTAGGTAGCAGCACATCTTTGTAAAGCGTACCATTCATAACGGATGCCTGTTTCAGCAGAGTTTCTCCTTGATAAAGATTCTTTAAATTTTAACAAATGCCTATAAATTGCCGGATATTGTATTTGAAATTCAAATTCTGCTTTTTTACTTGCACCTTCAATTGTCGAATCCTTGTGTAAAGGAAAATGCCAGGGAATAAAAATTATCCACAAGCCTGCCCACTCATAACCATAACGCTTGATATCGCGCCCCCGCAGGATTGGTTTTAAGATTTCAGCGCTCTTGGGATCCTCTTTGCAGAGCCGCTCCTTGGTTGGCGTATCGATGATGAAGGCTTCATTGAGGCCCGTTAAAACTCCGCGATAAATATTCACATCCCAGTCCTTGAGCGGTTTGCCCATTTTTTCAATCTTTTCTTTCAGTCTCTGCTCGGCCTCGGAGCCGATAAACCAAGTATCTTCGCCAAGATTTGGCAGCAAATTCTTATTTTCATTAATAAAATCGGCCAAATCCCTCCCTTTAGCCTCCTCGTTTAGGGTTATGCCGCAGAGTTGCCCCTGATGGTTTGCTTTCTGAATGAGCAGAATATTGGTATCTACAGTAGCATGTTCAAAGACGCCCGGGCCCAAATCGATGAGCAGAAGGGGATTTTGGCCGGCAAAAAACCTTCTTAAGCTTCGGCCGTAACCGGCTCTCATCCACTTATTGCTGGTTATGAAGGAAAGGTGGCCGCCCGCCTTTAGATTCTTTATCCCGTTTTCATAGAAGAGGGCATAGATATCGCCGGTGCGTCCAAAGGTTTGATAATTGCAATTTTTATACATATTGGCAAGCTTGCCGCCATCCTTTTGCAACTGCACATACGGCGGATTACCAATTACCACATCAAAGCCCTCTGTTACCCCGAACATCCACTCAGGGTCAAACCATGACGCTGCCTCATCGGCAAACGGATTCCATTCTGAAAGCTTATAGGTCTGGCTTCCT
>DSDE01000022.1 GCA_011049095.1 Fidelibacterota bacterium | reverse complement strand
TAAGCTATTAACTTATTGTAAATGATGTGCTGATTTTTTTTTAAGATTATTTAGGACAGCAGTGATTTAAAATATCGCGCAATAATCTGAGAATCCGCACCAAAATGAAATAAAACCGTGGATCATTAGTTTGAGGCTATGGTCATACATTTCATAGCTTTATATTATGAAATCTTTCCTCTGTCAGTTCACGAAGCCACTGATATTCTGCTCCTACAGGCTTGTTAAATTAGGAAAAAATCGGAATTTATCAAGGTAACAAGCTTTAAGGCCTGCCCCCACTCAAATTCTTAGGCTTAAGCTTAAACTATCCCTTTTCTGTAGAGATAATACCCAGAAGCAGACGTGAGAAGCGTACCGATGATGAGCACTGAGTAATAGAGAAGGTCCCCTTCAATAAAAAGCAGGACGATAGCGGCAGCAATGAAAAATTCGCCTAAAATCGCTGAGGCCCAAAGGCCAAATTGCCCCAGCGGCACCTTATAAGGACGATAAATCTTTTGGTCGCTGTAGCGAAGTTTCACCAATGATGGAAAAAGAAAGAGGTAAGGGATTAGAAAGATGACAAAACTAAATGAGAGGATGGTACAGAAAACCTCATATGCCGTCTCACTTAATGAAAAATTGATAATCAATCGCAAGCTGGCTAAAACACCCATTGTAATATATGAGTAATCAGACGTACCATATTTATTGTTTTTATGTGCCAGCAGCGGCGATCGCTTTTCCAAATCCGCAGCATTCAAAACTTCCACAGCGCCTAAAGTCCAAGATATCATATTGGCCATAAGTGTAAAAATCGAGAGAGCGAATAAAACTTTAAAAACGTATGGGGATGCAGCGCCAAATAGACTTGTCAGTTCTTGCAATGAATAGAAAAAACCATCTAAAGCATCCACAGATTCCGCCGGAATAGCCGCCAAAATGCCAAATGTACCGAATACATACAGAAACGCAATCATTAGTCCGGCTAAAATTGTCATCTTAGGAATGGTCTTAGAAGGATTATCTACCTTTCCGGCGATGGAGCTGATGAGCTCAAATCCCAGCAGATTATAGACGATTGCCGGCGCATAGAGCATTGTATTGGTGAAATCAGGTATAAAAGCCGACAGAGAAAAATCATTGGCCAGCCCTTTGGTAAAGCCATAAACCACACCTAAAGCGCCAAAGATTATCAAAACAGAAACCTTCGCGATAGCAGCAATATTGGTGACTGTCGCACTGAGCTCGATACCCCGAATACCAATATAAACAAGCAGCATAAAGCGATAGCCATCATAGCTTCCCAAAATATTGGCAATTCGGGTGCAAAACCCAGCTTGAACCAATTTGAGAAGGCCACAAAAACTGCCGGCATCCAAAAAGCCACATTAATCCAGTAAAACCAGCCCACCATCGTGCCGCTTAAGTCCCCATAAGCCCGCTTTACCCAGGAGAAAATCCCGCCGTCGTCTGGATAAGTGCTGCCTAACTCTGCGTTTATCAGGCCATAGGGGAATAAAAAAGAAAATTGCGGTAATAAGCCAGATAGTGATGGAGCTGACGCCAATCTGAGCCGGTGCAACAAAAGTATCCAAAACAATAATACCGCAAACCGTAAACAAAACCATTTTGAATAAACTGATTTTTTTACCGCTTGTCTCCATAAATCCTCCTTTTTTTGTTTTTACCCCAGAGGCTGTTGTTGAGTAATACAGTGTATATTACCCCCGCCCAGGATTATTTCTCTTGCCGAAATACCCAATACTTCTCGATCGGGGAAAATTTTCTCCAAAACTCGCTTCGCTTTTTTATCATAAATTGGATCATCAAAGAGAGGAAATATAACCCCGCCATTGCAGATATAGAAATTAGTATAGGAAGCTGCCTGCCGATCGCCTTCCAGACGTGGCAGTGTCCCATCTATGGCATCCACGCCTTCACTCTCTTCTTTCGTTATCAAAACCGGCGAAGGAATGTGAAGCTTGTGAATCTCAAAGTGTCGCCCTTTAGCATCGGTCTCAGTTGATAAAACTGTATAGGCTTTTTGAGAAAGTTCATATTGAGGGTCCTCAGGATCATCAGTCCAGGCCAGAGCCACCACAACTGGCGCACAATAGTGTATGATATTATCCACATGTTCATTGGTTTCATCATTATATATGCCCCGTTCTAACCAGATAATTTTCTGCACATTCAGATAGCTTTTCAGCTTTTTTTCTATCTCTTTTTTAGAAAACTGGGGATTTCTCCCTGGGCTTAAAAGACAGGCTTCAGTAACAATGAGCGTCCCTTCACCATCAGTATGAATACTGCCGCCTTCCAAAACAAATCCATCTGCGCGGTAACTGTCCAGATTCTCAATCTCACAAATCTTTCGCGCCGCCTTATCATCCAGATCCCAAGAAAAATAAAGCCCGTCAATCAGTCCGCCCCGGGCATTAAATTCCCAGTCAACGCCCCGTACACTGCTTTTATCGTTGACGACAAAAGTAGGCCCCATATCACGCACCCAG
>DSDE01000414.1 GCA_011049095.1 Fidelibacterota bacterium | reverse complement strand
TTTCGCCGCCGCTCTGAACTGTGGTATAGCTCACCGCTGAAGGCTGCACCGTGCTTAACGTGGGCGCCTCCGGCGTCACTTCTGCAACCGTGATGACGAAATTGAGGTCTTGATTTTGATAATTTAAATTACTCCAATCGCCGTCAATACAGACTTTTCCACCAGAATATTTACCAGCGCTATAGAAAACATTAGCAATTCCCTCGGACAAACGGAAGGAGTAAACTGTGTTTGCCGAGATGGCGATTGGTGGATTGACCTCGTACTCTTTGTAAGTATTAGAGCCATCAAAAGTGAATGTTATGCTTGCAATGGGTGTGGAGCCTGCGGCATATTCTCCCTGAAAAAAATCAACGGTAAAGGGGCCGGCTGGAGAATTAGCAGCGCCAACTTTCATCTTCGATATTTGGCCGGCATTCAAGCTAGTAAAACTTTGTCCATAGCTTTTCCCATCACTAAAATAATTAGAATAATCTGTCGCGCTCTCAATAGTATAGCCTAATAGGGGCATCGTAAGCAGTGTTATCAATAGAAGGATTTTTTTCATTAGATTCCTTTATCATTTGTTTTGGAAATCATTTTGTCATTCGCTTTGCTGGAGCAAACAGCCGACTCCCCTTGCCCCTTCTCAGAGGGGGAATTGGACGCCCCTTTTAAGAGGGGAAATTAATTCGGTGGTCGTGTTTTGATTGGGTGAACTTGCTTTCGTTATGTGATTTTTAAAGCTCATATTCGATTCATCATTCACCATTTTGCATTGTCACTGCTCACTCATACCGAGGCCGTCGAACTGCATTTCTTTTCCGGCGAAATAGACGTAGGGGTAGATATTGTTGAAGATGAGGGTCAGTCCTTCAGAAAAATAGTTGTATTTCACATTATCACTGGCAAAAGGCGTTGTGATATCATGCCGCTGCGCCACCCAGTCCACCCAGATTGCTCCTTGAATTCGCGGCTGATACATAGAGTCAAAAACAAGTGTCCCGGCTCTGACACCATCTGAAAGAAAGGAACTAAGGAGTCCGTCCCAGGCTGAAGGCTTAATCTCTTTAACGTATCCGCAATAGATGCCGCCATAGACATTCCCCGCCACTTCTGCTTTTCTCAGAGCCATAATATTTGCCCAGACAGTGGCTCCCTGATGGATAATCACTTCTCCGCCAACGATGCCTTCCCCACCAGCAGTACCGGGAAAAGCGGAATATGCCCACAGCATATTAACTTTATTTTGATAGCCTTCTGGGTCTGCGCTATGGTCGGTACCAATCTGCACGCCAGGATTGACGGTGATTTTTGCGCCGCGCCGCCAGAGCCCAAACCAGCCGGACTCGTCTTCCCGAGATATGAAAATTACATTGTCGGGGATGACGGTATTGCCGCTAAGGGTGATGGTATATCGGGCGACGATAATTCCCGGATTATCATCAGTGAAAGGGCCGGCAATGGTAGCATTATTCAGCGTGAGATGACCGTCCACATAGACTACATTCTGCCAGTCATTAAATTCACCGGCATGGCTGGCCAAAATATCATAAGTATAAGTCCCGCCGGAGATCCGCTGACCGGCGGGCCAGTTATCACGATTGGAAATGAAATCAATGGTATCCAAAACGCCATTCACCATCCAAACTTTTTCCGGCAGCACATCCACCGTGCTCCATTTATCCACTGGATAGGTCTCAGTTCCGCCGGATAGAGGCAGATGATAGACGGTATTATCGCCGGTAAAGACATCATTGCCATCACCGGGGTCTTCATCAAAGAGATTATTCATGGAATCTTTCACAGCCTGACTTACACCGGGTCCGGGTACATAAAAATGAGTTGTATCTGATATGATAGCCTGCTCTTTGGCTAATATATTGCTGCCGACGTAAAGATCACCGTCCACCGTCACATTCTGCATGATTTTTAGACCTTTGGGAAGAATAACATCCATATCGTAATAGAGAGTGGGGCCCCAATAAAAATATCTGGTCAAAAGCCAAAATTTCGCTCTGATAAAGTAAGACATTGAGCCATAGGACATGTAGCTATTGGCACCGGTATTATCTTTGATTAACCATCCATAGTTTTGCTCATTAATCATTATATTCATTTGGTCTAAGTCTAGGTAGTAATTATCAGTTGAATTATCACGAGCTAAATTTCCAAACACAAAATCTGGAGCATTATAGTGGTAATTGACTGTTAGAGTTGCCATAGGTGTGGGATCATAGCTGGGAATATTCAGTCCTGAGAGTCCGGCAGGCGTCCAGTTTTCGGTAATACGATGTATAGAGATATTATAGTTGATTGAAGTATTGCTCCATTGATAAGCGGGCGCCTGACGCATTGCAAGTCGAGCGGAAGTCATATCTCTATAGCCCGGATCACCCGGCAGATCTGTAAAATTATAACGCAAAATACCTAACACATTCTTCCAGCCGCTGGAGTATTGACGTCCCAAGCGAATAAAATTATTATCTGTTTTTCCAGCTAATCCTTCCAGCACATAATAATCAAGAAAATCG
>DSDE01000413.1 GCA_011049095.1 Fidelibacterota bacterium | reverse complement strand
TACCGCATCTATCCTTTTCATCTTAATTTGGCTTGATCCGTCAGGAGACAGACAGGTGCAAATTAAGCAACACTTCGACTCCGCTCAGTGACCGCACTTCGACACATTCGACAAGCTCAGTGACCGGGGCTGTCACAAATTCGGGGAAGATATTGCATGAAGGCGGGAGACGTGGAAAGCGAAATTTGTGAATAGGAAAATTTTATTTTGGACAGATGTGGTTTTATAGTAAAAATTTGTATATTCTTATAGATATGGAGACTATTATGCAAAACCCCTTTCTTTTTGGAGAAAAAATCTACCTGCGGGCAGCCCAGCGAGATGACGCGGATTGCATCGCTCTTGTAGAAAATCATCCCGACCCGAGAGAGACCCTCTTTTATGCCAAACCCATCTCCTCGGAGCAGATTCAGGAACGCCTGGCAAAGCAGAACGGCGACCCCAATACCATTCTTTTCACTATCTGCAGCAAAGCGACCGATAAAGCAGTGGGACAGACGGCTTTTGTACGCATTGACTGGGTGGGACGAATGGCCACTTTCTATATCGCCATTGCCGAAAAAGAAAACTGGTCTAAGGGCTACGGCGGCGAAGCCACCCGCCTCATGGTTGACTATGGCTTTAACACATTGAATCTCAATCGAATCCAGCTTCATGTCGCTACCACCAACGAAAAAGCAGTGAAAAGCTACCGGCGTGCCGGCTTCCAGATTGAGGGAAGACTCCGACAGGCTATGTATCATCACGGAAACTATGAAGATTTCTACGTGATGGGTATCCTGCGGCAAGAATATCAAGCCTAATATCATTTTGACCGGTGATTTATATTTTTTATTTCACCAGTCCAAGGGGATACTTGCCCACTAATCCTATTTTATCACCTAAAATAATTAGCGCTGCTTCAATTTCCGGTTTCAGTTTGCTCATCTCTAAAACTTGCTCAATATCTTCTTCGCAGCCTATAAGATTTCCCAAAGCAGTCGCCCAGGCATCAGCATAAGCAGCATTTTTGCAGATAACCGTGGTGGCGTCGCTCTGGCCAAAGCTGAGAGAGGGGCCGATGCGCCCGCTGGAGCTACATATTCCCAGGGGCGTGCTATCCGCATCGATGCGGAAACCAAGTTTTGCCGAAAGCAGCGATTCACCGGCGCCGACAGTAACGGTAATATCCTCTTTTGCCGTAAGAAAAATATCTCCACCATTTTCGAGAAAGAGCTCTTCCGGGGAAAAATAGCGGATAATTTGCCGGCCAAGCGACTGGGCAATCGCGCCGGCCACGGCTGCCATTGGTCCGACGCCACATCTTTCCGAAGCCGCTATCATCTCAGAAGCCAGTTCACTCTGCACATTGAGAAATTCTCCTGGTGTGAGATTCGCCAGGAAATTGGGATATTCTTGAATGACCGTGATCAACTCAGAACGTAAAAGGCGAAGATATTCTTCACAAAATCTCAGCATCTCCGGGCTGAATGAGCTAGGCGTCACGCCGATGAGAAGATCACTTTCTTCGACGTTCACAGAAAACAGCAAAAAGCGGTCGCGATTAAATTTATGACGATAAAGTCTTGGCTCATATACCTGATAACGGCGATATGGGTCAGAGATCAGCATCTACAAGTTCGCCACAGGATTGCTCAAAATGAATTTCCCATCTTGAATCTGCCTTTTCAACAGCTCTGCCACCCGTCGGGCATTCTTCAAGCTGGCGACCGGATTGCTCCTCACCTTTGTATTAGCAACTTCAATAGTGCCTGACTGCAATTCTGCATAATTGGTGCGCCCCACATGCGGTCTGGATGGGAGGCTGTAATCGAAAATATCAACCTCAATATCTCGGTTGCTGATAGAAACTCGCCTAGCCATTTCTTCATCGAGAATGGGAATGGGAATACCCAGACCTACAAAAAGAGTAACCCCGTAGCCCTTGATATATGCAGCCCTAATAAAGCGGTGCGACATCTGCTTTAAATCACCTGTGACCGCCAATGTAGCTGCGTTCGACAATGGAATACCTCTTGCATTTTTTTCTTTATCAGTGCGAAACTGAGTGCCTCTCCATGAAACATAAGCTTGAGCGCCACCGAGAAATATCCGCGTGCCGATGCCGATGGTCCGCAGCTCTGGATCGTTAATCAGCGGACTCAGCTCACCGGATGTAGAATAAGCCGCATTTCCTAATCGGGGCAGAAGCCGCCCCATATATGTATGAAGTGTCCGCTCGCCGCCATTCACTGCAACGACATAATTTTGGTAGGCATTTCGAGGATTATATAGATACAGCTCGTTTACTGTCTCTTTACTAATCCAGCGTTCATCTTCTGTTCTGGGATAGCAATCAGTACCTTTTCCTTTTGCTTTTAAGTGAATTTTTTCACCACGAATCAAAGCTTCAATGATATGGGCCCCGCCATATTTTTGGTTTTGCGGGTTTGTTTCGGTGGCGCCGATATAGGCATCAACCGCGGCAATTCCTGCAAAAACAGGCACTTCATTCAGGGTAATGGATTCCATTCT
>DSDE01000028.1 GCA_011049095.1 Fidelibacterota bacterium | reverse complement strand
CTCAACTCAAATATTAGACAAATATATGTTCTCACACAATTTGAGAGCGAATCACTGCACCGGCATATCAGTCAGACTTATCGTTTTGACCAGTTTTCCCGAGGTTTTTTAGAGGTTTTGGCTGCTTCTCAATCAGTAGAGCATATGGACTGGTATCAGGGTACGGCCGACGCTGTGAGACATACGGTGCAGCATTATGAAGATTTGGATTTCACCCAGTATCTCATATTGGCTGGCGATCATTTATACAGAATGAACTACAGTGATTTTGTGCTGCATCACCGGCTGAAAAAGGCAGACCTCACCATCTCTGTCAAGCCGGTAACTGAAGAAGAAGCTATGGGATTTGGTGTGATGAAAGTTGATGCTCAGGGGAGGGTGGTACGCTTTGCCGAAAAACCCAAAGACCCTGTTTTGCTTGAAGAAATGAAAAGCGAAACAGGAGACCCAAATCGGCCTTATTGGGGAAGTATGGGAATCTATGTCTTCGAAAGAAAAGGGCTGAATAAGTCGCTAAAACAGATATCCGGTGAAGATTTTGGTAAAAATATCATTCCTGGTACAATAGAAAAGGGCTACAATGTATTTGCTTTCTTTTTTAAGGGCTACTGGGAAGACATCGGTACAATTAAAAGTTTTCATGATGCCAATATCAATCTAACAAAACTAAGTCCGCCATTTACATTTCTCGATTCCAAAATGCCTATTTATACCCACGCCAGAATGTTGCCCGGCACACGGATTTTCTCTACATCGGTGCACAAAAGCCTCATTAATGAAGGATGCCGTATCGAAGCCAATGAGATCCGCAAATCAGTTATTGGCATCCGCAGTATTATCGGCAGAGGCACTTCCATCAATAACAGCTATATTATGGGAAATGATTTTTTCGATACGGTAAATCAACGTGATATTCCTTTGGGCATCGGTCAGAATTGTGTTATTCGCAATGCTATTGTTGACAAAAATGTCCATATTGGCGACAATGTCCAGATCATTAATATGAGAAAGCTGGAAGAAGAAGAAAACGATCTGTATTGGATTCGTGATGGTATCGTTGTGATTCGCAAAAACGCCGTCATACCAAGCAATACGACCATCTGAGACAATTAGAAAATCACCTTAATCTCAGGGCATAAGAGATTTTTGGAGAAAGCATTGGATAAAATATTCTTTTTAGAAAAAGAGAACTTGCGGCAAGTGGCCAAAACTTACGGAACCCCCTTATACATCTACAGCGAAAAAATCATCCAAGAAAAGGCAAAGATTTTATCAGAAATGCCGGCTCCTTATGGTTTAACCGTGCGCTATGCCGCAAAAGCTCTGACAACTCGTGCAATTATAAAGATTATCGATAAACTGGGACTCCATTTTGACGCCAGCTCCGCATGGGAAGCCAAAAGATTGATGGATGCTGGTATAGCGCCAGATAAAATTTTGCTTACCAGCCAGGAATTGAGTCCCTTTACAAAAGAACTCATACAGGCCGGCATTCATTTCACGGCAGTTTCTCCAAGGCAGCTTATATTTTTTGGAGAAAATTTTCGTGGTGAAAAACTCAGTATCCGTCTGAATCCAGGCATAGGAAGCGGCCACGTAAAACGCACCAATGTGGCCGGCACAAGCAGCAGCTTCGGTTTCTGGTATGAAAAGATTCCAGAGATAAACAAGCTTTTAGAGAAATATCAGCTAACTGTTGAAAGGATTCATATTCATATAGGCAGTGGCTCCGATCCTGATGTGTGGAAACAGGTAGCGGCTAAAGCGTTGAAATTGATTGAGTGTTTTCCACAGGCAAGAATTCTCAATCTTGGTGGTGGATTTAAAGTAGCCAGAATGCCATTTGAAAAGGACACCGATATTTTGGCGCTTGGAAAGGCCGTTTATTTTGAATTAGAAAAATTTGCCGCCCAGACAGGGCGTAAACTCCATCTGGAAATTGAGCCTGGGACATTTTTGCTAGCTCAGGCAGGCCTTTTACTTAGCCAGGTGAATGATAAAGTTGATACCGGAGAAAATGGCTATACTTTTCTGAAACTCGATTCGGGAATGAATGATATCACCCGGCCAACACTCTATGGGGTGCAGCATCCGTTGATGATCGTTTCTCAAGAGCCTGAACGCAATGAAGCAAATACGGAAAAGGTAATTGTGGTGGGGCATAATTGCGAAAGCAGTGATATTTTGACGCCTAAACCGGGAAACCCTGAAGAAGCTGATACAGTGGAAATTCCAGAAACCCTTATTGGTGATTATATTGTGGTCGGTGCAGCCGGAGCTTATGTCAGTGCTATGTCATTTGCCAATTATAATAGCTTTCCCAGGACGCCCGAAATCTTAATTCAGGAAAATGGTGAAATCAGATTGATTCGGAAAGCAGAAAGCCTGGAGATGATGATCCAAAATGAACTTTGAGAAAGAGTAGTACCTCTATAAAGTTCTAGGAATTTACACCAATATGGCAAGCTTTTTTTTATACGGGGTGTAGCACAGTCCAATTAGCGCGTCCCGATGGCTCGGG
>DSDE01000220.1 GCA_011049095.1 Fidelibacterota bacterium | reverse complement strand
GGATAAAAACGCTTCAATAGACCACGATAGTTCCTCCAAATTACCCTGATAGTAAGCATCCTTAAATCGGGCGGCATCGAGCTTGTCTGCATTTAATAGTAAGGAATAGAGTAAATTGAAAAGCAGATAATATGCGATCCTGTCTTCATCGGCAGCTAAATGGTTAGGTTGATCACTAACGAAAAATTCAAGGGCTTCGGAAATCCCTTCCCAATTAATAGCATTCGGACACTTGCTTCCCACTCTTTCAAAAAGCCATGTATCGAGATTGGTCTGTAAAGATTTTTTCAGATGAGGCCATTGGTCTTTGGCAATGGCCAAGTTAGCCGGCCAGCTATCTTGTAGTTTAAAAGCCTCCAGATTCCCATGATGATGCAAAATAATTTTAAAAATCATAATAGCCCAAAGGATATCATATCCCTTCTCGATGGTAATCTGGAAAGCAAGGGCAGCAGAAATGAAACTGTGGCGGGTCATTGCTGATGAGCGTATCTCTTTATGGATGTACCGCTGGAAATGTGGCGTGGCCTTACCAATATCGTGAAATATGCCGATGATTCCCGCTAATTCTGTCAGCTCCTCTTTAGAAATAATTTTTGGAGAAAGACGCAGACGATTCAGCGCTGAAAGCATCTTTTCAGAAACGCCTGCCAGATGTTCTGTCAGCAGTTTTTCGGGAATACCTTTTTCAGCCGGATGTGAAACAAGTCTATCCATACATATCCTTGATAGCGCCTGATTAAAAAAATCAGGCGCTGTATCTTGTTTAAATAAAAGTCACATTGCCGTATTCCGTTTCCCAGACTTGAAAAAACTGCCCGTTGATGCGATGACCATTTTGCTCATAAACAAAATAGTCTGAACTTTCCAGCAAGCGACCCTTTGTATCGGTTTTCATCTGTCTGGGAATAATATCCATTTCAATGTGAAGTGGAGGCAAGACTTGATATGAATGAGCCTGCTCCCGCCGAAATGCCCAATCACAGAATGGACCCTCTTGATGAAAAATCCAGGTTTCGGGCTTGAGAATTTGGACATTATCAAGATTGGCACGATATTGCCTTTGACCAAAATAGAGTCCATATCCCATATCCCCGCTCAGGATTTTTTCTACCAGTGTTTCCCAATGTTTTTCTGCTTTCGGAAAAGCCAAAATCACATCCCAAGAAAAGGCTTTTTTATTAATTCCCGTAAGAAGCTCAACTTTTGTCGCCTTATGCTGAGGGTTACCATTTTTCCCAATAAGCAATTCATAATACTTTTCGCTAAGATTGTTAATTGACTGCATGACCCTTTTGAAGGGCTGATTGACCCGCACAGCAACAGATATATGATCCGGAGAAAATAGCTGGTAGTATCCATCTCGAGGTATCTCAAGGATTGAAGCCATCATTCCGCTTATAACGGTTCGTGGCGGTATTCCATAGGACATAGCGGAAGCGTTTGTATAAAATTTTCTGAAATGGGCTACGCTTCCAGACAGGCGAAAGCTGACAGCCTGTGAATAAGAGGTCATAATCTCCTCCTATTCAATGACAATGGGTTTCCAGATTGTGGCAAATTCGGATTGCAGATCTTCCCATCCTATGCAATTGAGCATATCATCTTTCCAAATATGAAGTGCGCTAATATTTTTCTTTTCACTTTTAAGATAATTAACCAGCTTTGATATATCCAGATTAAGCTCCTCAATCTGTCTGATATCGAATGCATTTTTTTCACCATAATTTAAAGTTAGAAATTCACGCAGGTCTTTCAGTGTGTGCTGGTCATCTTTCATTTCGACACGAAGATACAAGCGGGGAGTTTGACCTGTTTTAGAGCGTGTACGGTTTAATGGAATGGCTCTAATCATCGCTTGGTCAAAGCCCAAAACATCCTCTTCAGAAAGTAATGATTTTTCTGCTGTATGGGCATTTATACTACCGTTAAATGTAATGAAACTGTATTTAACCCGAAAATCTTTACCAACACCTTCTCCTGAAGAGAAACTGGATGTAATGGTACTTGATTCGACTAGTTCGACCGGATTTAGAGAATAGCCCCAATTAAACTGTACGGGTCCGGTAATGTGGGTATTCCCGCCAGTTTCGGCGAAAACAGCGCCAAAAAGTCGCACGTCAACTAAATCGGTATGTGTCATCTTTTCATTTTTCAACTGAGCGCCACGCTCTTTTGCATCTTTTGCATTTTCTGTGACAAAAATCGGTTGTTTTTTTACTGTTTCATAATAATCGCGAATATAGCGCTTCAATCTAACATCACTGACCAAGTTAGTATTTGTGTCATAATCCATCCGCGGTTTGTTCTCGTTGTCCATATCCCCGTTGGGATTGGTCATTTTTGCATCATAAAGAAACAAAATTTCACTGTTTTTGCTTATTTGATTCATTCTTCAAGCTCCTTTGTTTGGTTATTGTTATCAATAAAATATTTCTGCCGGCGATAATCTTCATACGATATTCCTGACAGAATGTAAAATAATACTTCCTCTGCCTTCATACGGCTGTTTTCAATTCCCTGAAGCCGATCCATCATATTGCCTTTC
>DSDE01000352.1 GCA_011049095.1 Fidelibacterota bacterium | reverse complement strand
GAAAAGCAGTCTTCCCATCGTGCTGCTTCGATTGGTTTTCATCACGCCGGCCCGATAAATCTGAATACCATTCCAAAGCTCAATTTTGGGATATTCCCTGCTGTCACCAATAAAATAAGCAGGGTATTCACATAAGACCGACACCTGATAACCTTCTTTGACCAAAAGCTTTGCATAATCACTCATTCGGGAGGCGGCTGCTCCTGATTCTGGCGGAAAGTATTGAGAATAAATGAGAATATGGGGCTTTTTCATAGCCGGATGACTTCGCTGCCCTTCAGTTGATAGGTCTTTGTGCATTTTTTGCACGTGGCGTTTCCGGCATCATCAAAGCTTAATCTTTGCGCACATTCACAGACCCAGCCAATTTGTTTGGCCGGTACACCCACCATCATTGCAAAATCGGGAACATCCTTTGTGACGACTGAGCCTGCTCCTATCATAGCATACTTACCGATGGTATTGCCGCAAATGATGGTGGCATTGGCGCCAATGCTGGCCGATTTCTTCACCAACGTGCGATGATAAAATTTAGAGCCTCTCTGGGGAAATTCACTGCGGGGATCCAACACATTTGTGAAAACCATAGAAGGACCACAAAATACGTAGTCTTCTAGCTCCACACCTTCGTAAACCGACACATTGTTCTGAATTTTCACGCCATTGCCGATTTTTACATTGTTCCCAATATTCACATTTTGGCCAATACTGCATTTCTCACCAATTATCGCTCCCGACTGTATATGGGAAAAATGCCAGACCTTTGTCCCTGAACCAATCTGCACATCGTCATCAACATAGGCAGATTCATGAACAAAGCAGTGGCTCATAACGGAGGACGAGTGAGTTTTTTCTTTGTCAGCTATTTTTTCTTCAGCTTTTTTTATATTATTTTCCATAACACTTCCATTTAGTTAAATCATTTTTTCTGCATTTTTGCCCGTTTCGCTTGAAGTGACTTTCACAGATTGACAGCTTTCCATTTTAGCAATATCGCTTGGAGCGGAGATCACGGCACGGCGAATCTGCTGAGTCAATGTATATTTCTCATATTCAGGAAAGGCAATAAGCATTCCATACATTTCCTTAACTAATGAAATACTATTTTTCCAGGCTTCCAAATCTCTGTAACCTCTCAATATATTATATGTTACCTGTACCCTCTTATCCAAAAAGCGGCAAGCTGACTCTTTTTCCAGTTTGAGCGCTGCGGTAAATGGCCAAGATAAGCTCGAGAGATTTGCGTCCGCTGCGTCCGTCGGTATTGGCTTCTCCATTGCCGGTAAGTGCAGCCACCACATTCAGATAATAGGGATGATGTCCAAAACCATAAACATTAGGCGGATTATAATTGGATTCTTCGATGATTTTGTCATCATCATCGTAATCTTCAAATTCCCATTTCTCAATTTTATTAATTGCCACACCGCCAATTTTTACTGTCCCTTTTTCTCCTAAAACCGTAATGCTTCCCTCAAAGTTTTTCGGATAGGTAAGCATTGTCACATTCATCGAACCAATTGTTCCATTTCTAAATTTAAGTATCGCAGACCCTGTGTCTTCAGTTTCGATTTTTCGCTCCATAGTGGCTGTTTCTGCCATCACATGTTCCACTGGGCCAATGAGCCAGTAGAGCGCATCTACATAATGACTGGCCTGATTCATAAAAGCGCCGCCATCAAATTCCCAGGTACCCCGCCATTTTGCCATATCGTAATAATTTTGCGGCCTTTGCCAAAAAACATTGGACTGCACCATAAAAATCCGCCCAAATCTGCCTTTGTCAATGGCTTTTTTCAGAAGCTGCATCGTGCGGTTCAGGCGGTTTTGCTTCACTACGAAAAGCTGCACCCGGTTTTCGTCACAAACATGTATCATATTGTCAACCGACTCCAGTGTAATGCCCATGGGTTTTTCCACTATAACGTGCTTTCCGGCTTTTGCTGCTTTGATACCATGCTCAGGATGAAGTCCACTGGGTGTGCAAATCGTCACCAAATCAATCCCAGGCTGATCCAGCATCTCATCATAGCTGGTGTAATAGGGTACATTATAGAGCTTGCCTTTTTCTGCGGCACGCGATTCTATCGTATCACAAACTGCCGCCAGATTCAGCTCAGGAATCTGTTTAATGCTTTCAAGGTGGTTGTGCGAGATTCGTCCACAACCTAGTAATGCTATATTCATTGTTTTCCTCCAGTCACATCGGAAAATATAAGAAATAATCCATCCATTTCATGGTCAAAAATTTTTCAGTTTTTTTCAGGCTTTTTCATTTTTTATTTGCACAGCATTTATTTTCTGTGTACTTTTGCGGGCTTTTTGACAGATAGAGCGGCAGTTCGAAGAACTGAAATCCATTGCGGAATGAACGGAGCAGTAGTTCAACTGGTTAGAGCACCGGCCTGTCACGCCGGAAGTTGCGGGTTCGAGTCCCGTCTGCCCCGCAGAGCTACGGTCGCACCGAACACCTTTTGTGCGACCGTTTCGCTTTTTATGAGAGAAATATTTTTTACTTCGTCTGAGATGTGAATTGTGATGGTTTCTTTGGT
>DSDE01000147.1 GCA_011049095.1 Fidelibacterota bacterium | reverse complement strand
TAAACACAGCGGACTGGTGCCTGTGGTCTATACATCAAGGAAATATGTCAGCAAACGTAAAGGTTTCCCTCCAGGTAAAGTCATTTATCAATTCGAAAAAGAAATATTAGTCGAGCCAAAAAGCTTCTGATTTATATCACACGTGTAGAATAGAATTATATCAAATCTGGCAGAGAAAAGGATTTTCTGTATTACATTTTTTCTATAATTGGATTCAGATGGGTAGAAAAAAGTGTAAGGAATTGAGAACAAAATCATAGACAGGCGCCCAATAGATACCCAAAAAGAGTGTGGGGATCGCCAGAATAATCAGAATATACACCAGCGGACGTTCCACAATCAATGGAGAAGCGTCAAATTCTTGATTGGTGGAATACATCGTGATGATGACACGGGCATAATACCAAAGTGATACAACGCTATTGAGAATGCCCACCACAGCCAGCCAATACCAATGATTTCCCGCCTGTATTACCGAGGCAAAAATATTAAACTTGCCAATAAAACCTGCAGTTGGCGGCAGACCTGTTAAACTGAATAGAAAGAGTGTCATCATAAGACCCAGCAGAGGCGCCCTGTAACCAAGACCGGCAAAAGAGGCTATTTTGTCATCACCACTTTTATTCTCGACGGCGATTGCAGTAAAAAATGCACCAAAATTCATCAGGAGATAGACAATAAAATAGTACATCACTGCGCTAATACCGGCTTGAGACAAAACCACAACGGCCATCAGCATATAGCCGGCATGGGCAATGCTTGAGTAGGCCAATAATCTCTTGATTCCCGTTTGCTGCAGAGCCACGAAATTGCCCAGCGTCATACTGGCTACTGACAGAATAGCCACAAAAAGCGTCCAGTTGGTCTCGGGAATTATCTTCCAGAATTCAGAGGACAGAGCTCCCTCACCGCTGAAAACCAGATTAAGAATGCGAATCAAGAGGGCAAATCCAGCCGCTTTGGGGGCAACAGACAAGAAAGCAGCAAATGGCGTGGGAGCCCCTTCATAAACATCAGGACTCCAAAAATGAAATGGTACAGCGGCAATCTTATAGCCCAACCCGGCAATAATCAAAATAAAACTGACCACAAGAGCCAGGCCATTGCCATCTAACAGTCCATTTTGGAAAGCTGAATGAATCTCATCGATGCGTAAAGTGCCGGTAAGACCATAAAGCCAGGTAAAACCAAAAAGCATCAAGCCGCTGCTGAAAGCGCCATAAATCAGATATTTTAACGAAGCTTCATTAGAGCGAGGGTCTTTGAGAAGGTAAGCGGTGAGAATATAACTCATCAGTGAAAGCAGCTCAAAACTGAGATAAATCATCAACAAATCAATCGAGCTGACCAACAAAAATATTCCTAAATTAGCAATAAGCAGTAATATCCAAAACTCACTGCGAAAATAAGATCGCAAACTTTCAGTATAAAATGTTACCCAAACTGTCAAAACTAGGGCTGCCATCGCCACTATTTTGAAAAAACGGGCAAAGGGGTCCATAACTACCGTGCCTTCAAATAGAGAATGAATCTCTGCCGGGCTAAAAATGAGGTAAGCTAAAATCAAAAGCGAACCCCACAGCGTCAGATAGCCAGCTCGAGATTCTTTTCCCTTTCGTAAGAGCAGGTCCATCACAATAACAACGACAATGAGCGCTGTCAGCAGCAATTCTGGAATGATATATTTTAAACTCGCTATGGTATCCATTGAAAATTCCTTATGCTATTGGAGAGTTACCTGCGCACCGACCTGCACCCATTCAATTAACTGATCAACCGAAGAGGCAACAAGATCAATAAATGGCGCTGGATAGACACCAAAAAATAAAATTATTACCATAAGCGGCACAAGGGTAAATATCTCCCGACCATTAATCTCTTCCAAATTGGCGTATTTTTCATTGAGAGGTCCAAGAAATACGCGCTGATAGGCCCACAGAAAATAGGCTGCATTCAGCAGGATGCCAATGCCGCTGATTATCGTTATCGTCCGAAAAACAGGAAAAGCGCCGAGAAAACAGAGCGCTTCGCTGATAAATCCCGAAAGAGCAGGCAAACCGAGTCCGGCAAAAAAAGCAAAAGCGGTAATCCCGGCATAGAGAGGTGTTTTCACAGCCAGGCCGCCAAAGCCATCAATATTTCGGTGATGAGCCCGGTCATATACTACACCCACGAGGAGGAAAAGCATAGCAGTAATCGTCCCGTGATTAAACATCTGGAAATACGCGCCGGTAAGACCCGTTTTGGCTGCCGCCAGATTGCTTCCAAAACCGGCGATAGCCGCCATACCCAGCATCACGTAGCCCATATGATTAATGGATGAGTAAGCTACCAGTCGCTTCAAATCTGTCTGTGCAAGGGCACACATGGCCCCCCAGATAATATTGATCATCCCCAGAACAGCCAGCGCGCCGGCAAACCAAAGCGTTGCATCAGGCAACATTGGAAAGCTGATACGCAACATTCCATAGGTGCCCATTTTCAGCAAAACGCCAGCAAGAATTACCGAGATCGCCGTTGGCGCTTCCACGTGAGCCAGCGGCAACCACGTAT
>DSDE01000323.1 GCA_011049095.1 Fidelibacterota bacterium | reverse complement strand
GCTCGGTCGTACAAGCCATTATCACTCTCATCAGCTTCCGTTTTGTGTTCCTCATCGCACCACGTCTCTTTTCCACCTTCAAACACAATCTTCTTTTTCCGAATTCGTGAAGGCCTTGATTAAAACAGCCAGTATAATCTAATTTATGGATAGTAAATATTTATTTAGGACAGCAGTGATTTCAAATGCATTTTTGCAGGCTGTTTTTTGGGTAGATCTTGCAGATTGGATGGCGGATTATGAAAAATGTTTCTGCTTCAATCTGTTTGCGTCTTGCTTTGCAGATAGGGAATAGGGGCGCAGCACCGCGCTGATAAGTCGTTCATGGCCATAAGAGGCTATTGTTTACAATTTCAAAATTTGTCATTAACAAAATTTTTGTGATTTCTCTAATAGAATAATTTTTTCAATGATTCGTATGCCGTTTGATATGCATATTCTATGGGCTTAGTGGTTTTGGCTTTTGGGAGGCGTCCTTAAATCCGGTTTTTCGGTTTTAGACTGGCGATATATGGTTTGCGGTGGCGATATGTCGCCAGTTCTTGGGGGAATCACGATGCATTATTTCTAAAAGAATAAAAATAACAGTAACTTAGAAGATGAAAGCATTTGGCATACAAATTGACTAAAAGGAATGGAATGAAGGAAGTTTATAAACAAAGAAAGGATTAGAAATGGAAGCAGTCAAAGCTCGTTTTGAGTTTCGTACATTTGCGCGAAATCTGGGCAGCATCGAGAGAAAATTTCGTCAGCTTGCCCCCCTTGAGAAAATTCGTGAAAGCGCTGAAATCTATATTATGTCCGCCGGAAATAACGAAAACAATACCAAGGTGCGCGACAAACTGATGGATATCAAGGTTTTTGTCCAGGAATTGAAAGGTCTGGAGCAGTGGAATCCCAGAATGAAAGGGGAATTTCCTATGGTTGCCACAATGCTGGAAAAGGATGTTTTTCCTGCTTTTGGTGTAGAAATGCCGGCGCTCACCCGTGAAGGCTACAGCCTGGATGAATACATCAGCGAGATTATCAAGCCCCATCCTCAGCTTGCTGCCGTGCACGTTTTCAAACGTCGCTATGCTTTCACGATTAATGGCTGCATTGCCGAAATTGGTGATGTCTGGATCAATGGCGCCTACGTTGCCACTGCCAATTTGGAATCAGTGGATGTGGAGGCCATTCTCGAAGGGATGAAAATGACGGGACTGGATTCTTACGAAAATATCAACTATCTGCAAGCCATCAAACGGGTCATCGGGATGATTGACAATCCCATCGGCTGGTGAAAGGAGCATCATAATGGCAAAAGAGATCGAACGTAAATTTTTAGTCAAAGGTGAATTTAAGACTGCAGCAGTGAAAGCGACCCGCATTACACAGGGCTATCTTTCCTCAGTGCCAGAGCGGACTGTTCGGGTGCGCATCAAAGGCGAAAAAGGTTTTATCACCATTAAAGGAATCGGCAGTCAGAGCGGCGCGTCCCGCTACGAATGGGAAAAAGAGATACCCGTTAGTGAAGTCCAAGAACTGCTTCAGCTATGCGAACCCGGTGTCATTGACAAAACCCGCTACTTAGTTCCGGCCGGCAAACACACCTTTGAAGTCGATGAATTTTACGGCGAAAATCAGGGGCTCATCGTCGCCGAAGTGGAGCTTTCCGCCGAAGATGAAGCTTTTGAGAAACCTGAATGGCTGGGCGAAGAGGTGACAGGACAGGTGAAATACTACAATTCCATGCTGATGAAAAACCCCTATAAGAATTGGTGATTTTTGATTGGAGAAATGGAGTGATGGCGTATTGGAGAAATGGCGTATTGGAGTGATGGAAAAATGGATTCTTCGAACCTTCACATCCTGGAATCAACAACTGCTTCAATATTCAGACAAACTTAGTGACCACTCAATACCTCGCCTTAAACCTTGAACCTTGAACCTTGAACCTTGAATTATTCCGAAAGGCAGAATGAATGACTGAACTGAAAGCACTGGCAGAAAATCAGATACCGGAGAATGGCTATGATCCCCTGGATATGAGCAATTACCACCTGAATAAGCTGCCGGTTAAGATTGCTACGCCGGTGGAAATTTGGCTGGCACGTCTCGGCGGACCCATTGCCCTGCTGGTTTTTATCTGGCTCAATTGGTTTGCACCCTTTCATTTTCTTCATAATGTTGATCCGGAGATTTTGGCTCAATCGGCACGAAAAGTTTATGACACCGTAGGACCCGATGCTTTCACCTCAAAAAATATCTCTATGATGGCCATTTTTGCGGCAGCGCTGGTTTTATGGATCACGGAAGCCATTCCCAATTACCTTACCTCGCTGATGCTGATCATTGCGCTGGTGCTCACCAATGTTCTCAGTGAAGTGGACGCCTACCATCAGCTCGGTCACAAGATCATGTGGCTGAATATCCTCAGCTTCGTCCTAGCTTCCATGCTGGTGAAAACAAGGGTGATGAAGCGTTTTGCCCTCTGGTTTCTCTATCGCTTTGGGAAAAATGCCACCTCTATCTTTTTCAGTTTTATCGTCATAAACCTGATACTTTCGGCTTTTATAT
>DSDE01000189.1 GCA_011049095.1 Fidelibacterota bacterium | reverse complement strand
TGGTCCATATTCTCAAAAATCAGGTTTACTCGCTCCTGAAATTTGTTGATCTTTTTAATTTTTTCTTCTTTTGGTATTGTCATGTCATCACCTTACATATATTCTTCGATGGCCATAACGGCTTTTTCGGGGCTTAATTCGGTAAAGACCCGGTCATTGATAAGCATTGCCGGCCCTTTATGGCACCATCCGATGCAGTTGGCTTCTAAAAAACTGAATCGGCCATCTGGGGTGGTATCGCCTAATTTGATTCGCAGTCGCTGTTCGATTGCTTTTATTATGTCATCTTTGCCCTTCATATAGCAAGTGATGGTTTTACACACCCGAATGATATTATGCCCCAGAGGCCGCATATCCATAAAGCTGTAAAAAGAGGCCACACCATACACATCGGCTGCAGAAAGGTCCATCGCTTTGCTGATTTCTTCTAATAATTCTTCATTCAAAAAACGGTTTTTGCGCCGCACGTACTGCAAAATGGGAAGCAGATGCTCCCGTTTTGTACCGTATTGACGCACCGCCTCCTGAATCAGGTTGCTGGGTTCATACATAATCAGATACTCCTTTAATTTTCACCCTAGCCTATCGCGCAAAAGCTATACCAAAGTATAAGGTTCTATCAAAACTGAACATTATCTCAATTTTGATAGAATAAAACGTTTTTATTTGCATTTTCCAGGTTCCTATTATTATCAAATTTGAAAAAAAGCTCTGATATTTGTTAGTGAATTGTATAAAGCTATATAGTTAATAGTGCCTTAAGCTCGGCTCTGCTCATTGAGGGGGCGAAATTCTAAAAATATGTGAAATATTTTTACATGTATCTGCTTATATTTGGCGGTGGATATGGAGATAATCAGTAAGAGCTATAGACGAATTTTGAGCTTATATGGCATAGATTTCAACGCTGAGCTAAAGGCCATAGCAGAGCAGTCTGGATTTGCTTTTGAAACCGTTGAGGATATCAGTGACTTAATTTCGACGGACGCTCATATGCTCTGCATATTCTGCAATGTTGAAAAATTAGAGGAAATTCTAAAAAACAAGGCCGATGACCTGCCGATAATATTAATTGATACGGCAAGACGAATTAATAGTTTGGATGCTCAAGTCTTAGATAAGATTAGCGATATATGTGAAGCGCCCCTTTCCGCCAATAGCTTTAGGTTTAAGCTTAAGCAGTGGCATAAGCAATATGAATCTTTTCCGAAAGCGCTTCCAGCCGAAGCGGCTTTTAATTCCCTGAGTGAAAGTATAAATTCCGCCTTGCTTATTGTCGATTATCAAGGCATCATATTAAAGTGGAATCAAGCCTTTTTCAATCAATTTCCCAAATTGGGCGCAGATTTTCAAGGGCGTCGATGCAGCACGCTTTTTGAAGAGATGGCCGCACTTTTTGATGATGAACAGTTTTTTCTCCGTTATTCTGCAGATGGGAAAGCGCAGCAAAGACAGCCGCTGAAACATGTTTTTCATATGAAAGATGGCCGAGTGATGGAGATTATGAATATTCCTGTTTGCTTAGAAAACATAGTTTATGGCACCATCTGGCAATTTAAAGACATATCAAAACACATCGCAGACAAGAAGAATTTAATTCACCCGGAAAAACTTCTGCATGCATTGGTTGACAGTTCTCCGGACCCCATTACCTATAAAAGCGCCGATGGAAGGTGGCTTCTGGCAAATAGTGCAAAGCTTCGTCTTCTCGGACTGGAAGGAATTGATTATACAAACTTGACAGACGATGAACTGATGGCGAAAGAAGCAGCTGGCCAGCGATTGATGCGTATGTGTGGTGAATGCGACAGAAAGGCAATATCTGAAAAAAAGATTAGCCGCACTGATGAACAGTTTACAGACCTAAATGGCATAAAGAAGATCTTCGATGTGGTGAGGCGGCCAATATTTGATAAAGATGGAAAGCTTTCGGGTCTGGTGATTATCGGTAGGGATGTTACTGAGAGACAGATGGCCCTGGATCAGCTAAACCGCTCTACACAGTGGTTTGAGCAGCTTATTGAAAGTGCCCCTAATTTTATTGTCGTCGTCACTGAAGATTTAAAGGTTCGTATTGTTAATCAGATTACAATTAGCACCCTTGGCCTTTCTGCTGAGACAATCAGCAAGCCTAAATGGTACTATGATGTTTTTAGCCATTATGAGCGAAAACGGATTTACCAAAAGTGGCTGAGGGTATTAAGTGCAACAGAAGCAGAAAATATTATCGAGACCCGGCTGACGCGGAGCGACGGCCAGCCAATAGATGTGCGCTGGAATATTCGAAAATTAAAAGATGAAGAAGACGAAAATCATTATCTCTTTATCGGTGTAGATATGACGGAGCATTATCGCATCAAAGCTGATCTAATGGCTAATGAAAGCCGCTATCGTCGCTTTTTTGAGCAGGATATAACCAGCGACTTTTTGATGTATAAAGATGGACTGGTGATTGAAGGAAACCCAGCTTTCTACAGGCTTTTCCAATTAGACCCAAATAGCAATAAAGAAGAAAAGATCAATTTCCTCAATCGTATTAGCACTGATAAAGCAAAAGAGCGCTTTCTCCAGGATTTAAAGATGAAGCATCTGGAAAAATATGAGTTGACTC
>DSDE01000426.1 GCA_011049095.1 Fidelibacterota bacterium | reverse complement strand
CATATTAATTATTACACTAGCTAAATATTTTTCTGAATCCCGCTACAAACCAGATCAGTTTCGCTATCTCATCATTCCCCTCTTTCTGACAATATTAACAACAGGCATTGTATTTATGCAGCCAGACCTGGGCACTTCGATTGTCTATTTAGCGATCTTTGCCGGAATGCTTTTTTCCAGTGGCGCAAAACTTTATCATATTTTCGTCATAATAGCGCCAGTTATCACTATTCTGGCGGCTTTTCACATTACTACTTTTTTCATCTGGGGCCTTTTTATGGGTGTGATAATATTACTCAACCATCGGAATATCTTCACAATGGCGGCCACATTTGTCGGCAATATTACCGCAGGGCTGATTACGCCTCTTGTTTGGAATGGTCTTAAGCCCTATCAGAAGCAGCGAATACTAACAATGTTTAATGCCAACCTCGACCCCCAAGGCGCAGGATATCAAGTCTTGCAAAGTCAGATTGCCATCGGAAGCGGCGGTTTCCGCGGAAAAGGCTTTCTTAATGGCACACAGACTCATTTACGCTTTCTCCCTGAGCAGCATACTGACTTTATCTTTTCAGTTGTTGCCGAAGAGTTTGGCTTCATCTCGGTGATGCTCATCTTTCTTGTTTTTTTACTTCTTCTTATCCACTGGGCGCGTCAGGCCTATCGGGTAAGAGATACTTTTGGCAATCTTCTCATTGTTGGGGCCAGTTTTGCCATCCTTATTCACATTTTCATCAATATTGGAATGACGCTTGGGCTGATGCCGGTTACCGGCAAGCCTCTTCCATTCTTTAGTTATGGCGGCAGTTTTCTGATGACTTGCTATGGTTTCATTGCCCTTATTCTCAGCGGATCATCTGAGCAGATTCCCACGAAGTATTCATAGCTATTCTGTATTATTAGATTTACAGCTACATATCTGCCAGAAATCCACTTGCTTAAACTGAGTTTTTCCTTTCAAGAGATAGCTCAAATTTGTAAGTTTCCCAAGTGGAAAAATTTCTTGTAAAAAACCGCAAAGCCTGGCACGATTATCACATTCTTGAACGAATTGAGGCTGGCATCGTCCTGAAAGGCAGTGAAGTTAAAGCCATTCGAGAAGGAAAAGTGAGTCTTACTGACGCTTACTGTGATTTTATCGAAAATGAGCTATATCTGGTAGAAATGAATATTTCTCAATACAGTCACCACGGATATGCGGTTCATGAACCAAGACGAGCCCGAAAACTACTGCTTCATCGCCAGGAAATAGATCGCCTGCAAAAAAAGCGAGAAGGCAGCGGACTTACCATCATCCCATTGAGCATATATTGGGAAAAGAACAACTTAAAAATTGAAATCGCTTTGGCTCAGGGTAAGAAGCAGCACGATAAGCGGGCGGCAATTGCCGAAAGAGAGTCAAAACGCAGTTTAGACCAAGCAATGAAACGGAGACGCTGATGAAAAATTTTCCTCCGCTGAATGAACAGATGGATTTCATTCGCAAGGGCGCTGAAGAGATCATCCCTGAAGAAGAATTGGTAAAAAAAATTGAGAGAAGCATCATCACGGGCAATCCATTGCGCATTAAACTTGGTGCAGACCCCAGCCGACCTGACCTTCATATTGGCCACGCGGTTGTATTGGGAAAACTGAGAGATTTTCAGCTTTTGGGTCATCAGGCGGTTCTTATTATTGGTGATTTCACGGCGATGATTGGGGACCCGACCGGGCGCAACAAGACACGGCCTTCCCTGACCTTGGAAGAGACCAAGGCAAATGCCCGAAGCTATTTTGATCAAGCTGGTGTCATTTTAGACAAAGACAGGCTTGAAATCCGCTACAACAGTGAGTGGCTAAACCCTATGTCTTTTCAGGATATCATTGCCCTGGCAGCTCGCTACACAGTTGCCAGAATGCTGGAACGGGATGATTTTGCCAAGCGGCTGAAAAATGGCATTCCCGTCTCAATCCACGAATTGCTTTATCCATTGGCCCAGGCCTACGATAGTGTGGCCATTCAGTCTGATCTGGAGCTTGGTGGAACCGATCAAAAATTTAACCTCCTGGTGGGAAGAGATATTCAGAAAGAGTATGGTATGGAAGCCCAGGTCACCTTAACGATGCCACTTCTGGTTGGTCTCGACGGTAAAGAGAAAATGTCCAAATCCCTTGGAAATTATATTGGTATAACCGATGCGCCCAATGAAATATATGGCAAAACCCTCTCTATTCCCGATGAACTCATCCTGCGCTATTTCACTTTGACGACCGACTTAAGACCTGATCAGATTCGCCGAATAGAGGATGAAATGTCACAGGGAAAAAACCCCCGTGATGCAAAACACCAATTGGCTTGGGAGCTAACCCGAACTTACCATTCCATTGATGCAGCCAACGCTGCCCGCAATGAATTTGAAAAGGTTTTTGTTGAAAGGGGCATCCCGGAAGATATTGAAGCATATCAGCTTATGATTAACCCTGTTTTAGTGGCAAATCTGATTTCTGAAAGTGGCCTGGCACCTAGTAATGCTGAAGCCAAACGCCTCATCAAACAAGGTGGTGTGTCGATAAACGGAAACAAAATAAATGATTTTATGGCTGAATATCAGTTTATGGACGGTGATATTATT
>DSDE01000186.1 GCA_011049095.1 Fidelibacterota bacterium | reverse complement strand
GGTATATATATGATCAGCTCATCAGCAGAGGCCTTACCCACATCGCGGCGGTAAGCGGTGAAAGCAGCCGTATTTGGGATTTAGAGGGAGAAACCAAAGACCTGACTGCGATTCTGGAACGATTTGCTCCCTATACAAAGCTATTTTTAGAAAAAGAGTGGCCGGCATTTTCGCCATCAGAAGAAGCGCTTTCCAAAGCAGAACAATTTATCGAGTGGCAGCAATGGATGACACAGCAAAAAAATAAAAGATCTCTGAAAAACCTGGAAAACCCCATCAATATCCTTATTACGACAGATACACTGAGCGAGGGCCAAAACCTGCAGGACTGCGATATGGTCATTAACTATGATATACACTGGAATCCGGTGCGTATCATTCAGCGAATGGGACGTATTGACCGGCTTGGCTCACCCAACAGCATTGTTTATGGTATTAATTTTTGGCCAAGCAATGACATCAATTCTTATCTGAATCTGCAAAGTCGAATCGAGCAGCGAATGGCTGCAATGCGGCTTGCCGGCGCAGAAGTGCAGAATGATTTTAGTGATACGTTTCAGTCCATTATTAAAGATGAAGCGCTTGACCGTCGCGAAACAGAAAAGATGCTGCGGCAGATGGAAATCACCTGGAAAGATATTGATATAAATGAACGACAAATGAGTCTGGATAAACTCAGTCTGGAACGTTTTCGGGCCGATTTACTGGGCAAGTTACGAGAAAACGAAGCATTTTATAAACAATTGCCCAAAGGTATTTTCAGTGGATTTGCCGGGGATTCACAAAGCTGTCCCTCTGAGGGAATCATCGCGCTGCTTGGCTATCCGTCCAAACCGCCGAAAGCGCTGGATTATCACTATCGGGAATATCACGTTCTCTATCTGAATCAGAATGGAAAATCGCTTCTTATGAATCAGAGCGAGGTTTTGGATACACTGGCGCTGCATAAGGACGCACCGCGATTGGTTCCGCTGACCATTGACAAAGGCGATCCCATTGCCATTGCCCCTTATCAAAAAAGTCTCGAAGCCTGGCTGATTGAGCAAGGTAATAGCGAAGAGACGCTGGAAGATGGCACAAAGATCATCCGCATTGGCGCAGAAGGCAAAGACCTGATTGCCCGCCTGAAAACTGGCGATTCCAAAGCTATTAGCCGCGTCAGAGAAGACCTGACTGCCGATGAAAAATTTCAGCCGCAGCGATTTGACCTCATCGCCTGGGATATTGTTTCACTGCAAGAATAAAAGGACAAAAAATGAAATTGAGCATTTTCCAAAATGATAAAAATCTCTTCGAAGCGGCTTCACAGTTTTTTAAAGAAGAGCTGCAGATTCCGGTCAACACTATCAGTGAATATAGTATTGCGCCTAGAGAAATCTTAGGTGATTCATTCAAAGCCCATCTTCCGTCTCATCAACTTCTCAAAGATATCTGGCTTATTGGCTTGGTTAATGATGAGGCTTTCCGCAGAGAAAAAAGCGATGAATCAATGGATTCCTTAAAAAATAAAAGCGATGATTACGATGGATTGCTCATTGTGGCGGCTGAGCTTTTCTCCAGAGAGAATGGTCAAAATCCCACAAGAAGCCAGCTTGCTGAAATTGTCCGCGCTTTCAATCGCGAATTTAAAACCATGCCCGTCACCGTTCTCTTTCGCTATGATGGACAGCTCGCCATCGCCAATGCAGAAAGGATGAAATACCAGCAGCAATGGCGGGAAGGGGAAAAGGTGGGAGCGATAAGCCTCCTCAAAGACATCTCTATTCTCAATACGCATCAAGGACATAAACGAATCTTAAACTCCCTTGCCGTTGAAAAAATGCGTGAATTTGATCCACGGAATAAAGTTGAAAATTACAAAGGACTGCTCAAAGGATGGCTGGCTGTTTTCCGTACAGAAGTTCTGAATAAACAGTTTTATCTCGATTACAACCGGCTTTCAGTGGCTATGATTCGCCAAATCAATCCTCAGCAGATAGACAATAAGCTTAATGCGCATCAGGGCGTTTTGAATCTTTTAAACCGTATTCTCTTCATCTATTTCATTCAGAAAAAAGGGTGGCTGATGAATGATCCTGAGTTTATCTGGCATTTTTGGCTCGATTATCAGAGCAGCGGTCAGAAAGATAATTTCCACAAGGGCTGGCTGAATCCCCTCTTTTTCAGCGCTTTCAATGGCAAGGCTTTTAATGAGCTCCATCTATACAAAATCCTGCCGGTTAAATATCATCAGGCTTTTATCTCTTTTCCCTACTTAAACGGCGGACTTTTTACCAAACACGACGACTACGATTCCTTCATTTTAGAAGATCTATATTTTGCGGAAATTTTTAATTATTTGCAAAGCTACATTTTCACGATCAAGGAAGATACTGCCGATGATATTAATCTGGAAATCAACCCTGAATTGCTGGGAAAAATGTATGAAGGAATGATTAACGCCACTGATTTGGATGATGTAGATGCAGAGAATGGCATCGTCTATACTGAACGGCCGGAAATCAATTTTATGACACGCCGCAGTTTTGTTGAAGTGCTTGATAAAAAATTAAACGACGGGAAAATCAAATATTCAAGGGATTTTATTTATCATTTCTGTTTCGACAGCCCGGCAGAGCGTCAGGC
>DSDE01000365.1 GCA_011049095.1 Fidelibacterota bacterium | reverse complement strand
CTGGTGCTCCCGAACCCATTCTTCAAACTCTTGTCGTGTATGCACATTCTCTTTCTCCTTCTCCGTTTTGAATGACACGTTTGCCCCGATAAGGTTAGCAGATTTTTTCATCGAATTAATTGGGAGATGGGAGCAGAGAATCGTGAAAAATGTGGGAATTTCGCGAATTTTCAAATCTTGGGACCTTCAAATTTCTTCTCCCGGACATTTGTACCTGGAATCTCTATTATTTTATAATCGGGAAATTTAGGGATGAAGGGAAGGTTTATTTTTTTCAGCGAATGAAAGAGGTTGTCACGGATATCGATTTTGGGGTTGGATTTTTCTAAATCGTCAAGGAGGCGGCGAATTTCCATACGGCGGCTTTTTTTGATGGCAGGGCAATCATTTTCCACATAGGGGATTTCTTTTTCCCGAGCATAGCTTATAAGCAGTTTTTGGGGGATGGTATAAAGGGGCCGCACGATGTGAAATTCCCCCTGAAGCAGCGGCTGATTGGGAAGCATAGTACTGATTTCCCTACTATAAAGCTGATTAAGAAACAGGGTTTCGATCACGTCATCCCGATGGTGGCCGTAAACGATGGTTTTGATAGCCCGGCTGTTGGCAAATTCCACAATGGCTTGGCGACGGCGGCGCATACATATAAAGCATGGATTTTTTTTGTTGGCATCCGATGCAAATGCTTCTTCCCCAATATTGGTTTTGTGAATATGAAAATGGCTTCGCTCCCTGCAAAAATTATGATAGCTGTCCGGTTCCTTTTCACTAAGCTGCAGATGAACCGATTCAATCCGCAGGTCAAAACTTTGGAGCAATTCCAGCAGCGCCAATGAATCTTTACCGCCGGAAATCCCCACTAATACTTTCTCGCCTGGAGCAAAAAGCTGCCACCACGCATTGGCTTGTTTAATATGCCCCACGAGAATTTTTTCTAGTTTTGTGCTCATAAGAGAATTTAAAAGAAAGCGGGAAACCCTCAAACACTTTAGAGAAATTGATTTTATAAATGAATCGCATATCTATAATCAATCTTTAATCAATCTCCAATGACCCATTTAAAATGAGAGAATGCTTTATTCAATTAAGAATATTTAACAGAAATTTGTTCGTTAATAACAGAATCTTTCATAACTTTAACGCCCGCTGAAAATTTGGCGGCTTGTAGAAAATGAAAAAGATTAAACAAATTAAATAAGAGGAGAAGAGATGAAGAAAGCAATTGTACTGGTGGTTTTACTCACTGCCGTTGCCACTTATGGCGAATTGTTTATTAATGAAATTGATTACGATCAAATCAGTACCGATACCCAGGAGTATATCGAGCTGGCTGGAACTACCGGCACCTATACCAATATTCGCATAGAACTGATTAATGGAAATACAAGTCCCGGCAGCATGTATCTGAGCGTGGACATTCCGAGTCTGACCATCACAAATGAGCATCAGGGATATGGCTTTTACGTCATTGGTTCAGCTCTCGTGGAAAATGTTGATCTAACACCTGGTGGATGGCCTGAAACAAATATTATACAAAACGGAGCGCCTGACGCTGTGGTATTAAAAGTTGGTGGTGTTATTGTGGATGCAGTTTCCTATGAAGGTCCTATGAATGACGAAAACGGTAATGCTATGGAGATGGCGACCCCTGCTGGTGTAGAAGCTATTGATGATGGTGAAGGCAACAGCATCTCGATTCAGCGTATGGGTAGAAAAGGGAGCCCTTGGCAAGTCGTTGTCAGTACCCCCGGCGAAATAAATACCGATCAGACTTTTGAAGATGTAAACTATCTTCCCAAAGCCAATGCCGGCACCGACCAGATTGTTAACATCAACACAGAAGTGACGCTTGATGGCAGTGCTTCCTATGACCCGGATGGTGAAATCATCAACTACCTCTGGACTCAGCTCAGTGGCACAAGTGTAACACTGAATAGCGGCAATACAGCAATAGCCACATTCACGTCACCTTCAGCAGCGACAGAACTGGAATTCCAGCTTTTAGTCACTGATGATGAAGGTGAAACCGATACTGACACCGTGATGGTCTCCGTTGTTGAAGTTTCGGCCTCAAAAATTATTATCAGTGAATATATTGAAGGAAGTTATGGTCAAAACAAATATTTGGAAATCGCCAATGTGGGTGATATAAGCGTAGATTTAAATGCAGAAGCTTACACTTTGGGACAGGCAAAAGATGGCAGCGGCATTATTACTGACATCGTTATGACGAATTGGGGTAGTTTTAGCAATTTAGCTCCTGGAGAAGTGATAGTTTTAGCAGCGGTTGGTCATACTTTCTATGCCAACGCCGACACTGCCTTGGAATATCCTTCGGTTGTACACTTTAATGGCAATGATGCGGTAGGACTCCTGCAAAATGGAATAGTGGTTGACCTGGTAGGCGATCCATATAGCAGTGAATTTATCCTTCAAGATTTAGGTTTGCGCCGAAACGGTGATATCAGCACAGGGAATCCGGTGTTTACAATGAGCGAGTGGACACAGCTTCCCACCGATGATGTGAGTGGGCTGGGCTTTCATGGCGGCGCCGGAGCGCCGATTGTGCAGAATGTCTCTGTGTCACCTGATTTCTTAGTGAGCGGCTTTGAAATAACCCTCAGCGCGGATAT
>DSDE01000001.1 GCA_011049095.1 Fidelibacterota bacterium | reverse complement strand
CTAATGAGACGTTTAATAATTTTATTTTTACTGATGGCCACAATACTGCCAGCGCAAAAAAAGGAGTATATCTGGCCCACAAACGCCCCTCGCTTGCTCAGTGGAAGCTTTGGCGAGCCCCGATCTGCCCATTTTCACAGCGCCATCGATATCAAAACCTGGGCGCAAAACGGCTATGAGTGTTATGCCATTGATAATGGCTATATCCAGCGGCTGCGGGTTCATCCTTTCGGCTATGGGAAGGTTCTCTACCTCAAGCTGGATGACGGAAACACTGCTATTTACGCCCACCTTGACGGCTTCAGCCAGCGCCTGGAGCAAGTGGTGACGGATATCCAATACCGAAATCGCAGCGCCATCGTAGATACGACTTTCCCGCCGGGCGCCATTCGGGTGCGCAAGGGCAATCTTATCGCCTATACTGGCGGCAGCGGCACCGTCTATCCCCATCTCCATTTCGAAATCCGCGACACCACGGATTCACCTGTCAATCCATTGACCAATGGCCTCTCTATCGAGGACCCGGACCCACCGGTAATTCTAAAGCTGGGTATCACACCGATGGATGAAAACACATCGGTTATGGGTCTCCACCGAACCGCCGTACTCGCAGCCATTCCCGGTCCGAAAAACATTTACACCCTGAAAGATACCATTCAGGCGCAGGGAATAATTGGTCTGGAACTCCTCTCCTATGACCGGGCTGTAAGCACCAATAAAAATGCTGCATATCGCTTTGAGGTCTATCACCAGGGACAAAAAGTCTTTCAGTCCGTTTATGAGCGCTTTCGCTTTGAAAATAATTATCTCTTTAACTTTGAGAAAAATCATCAGCTTGCCGTCCAGCAGTCTGAGCGCTTTCAAAGTCTATATTTTACGGATATCAGTGAACACCTTGGCTTTTTTGACCCGGCGCTAAACGGGCAGATTGCTGTTTTACCTGGCTATCAATCCATTGTTATCCAGGTCAGAGATGTAAATGGAAACCGCGCCTCCCTGCGGGCAACGCTCTATGGCGGCCCATATCCCCAATATCATTTCTCTGCTGTGGAAAATGATTCCATTCTCACAATCCCGCTGGATTCTACATTTTACTTACAAAATCCCCAAAAGATTGAAAGCCATTATTATAACAGCTACGGCTTTCTCATTGCCAGCAAGGAGATTATTCCAGACAGTGGCAAAAAGAGTCTGAGATTTGACCGCAAGGCTTTGGAAGGGAATATTCTCAGCCTCAGCTTTCAGGATCAAAATGGCTTCAAGAGCTATCCTGCCGTGCATTACTTTAACGCCGCCGTGGAAACGCGACCACCGGAAGTCTCCCTGGCCGTGCGTCATTATCCCAGCTACCTTATTCTTGAAATTCAGTCCAGTGAAGCACTCCACAGTGAACTTCTCGTCGGCCGGAATACCGGCGTCTGGCAAAAGCACCCTTTCCAGCAGATTTCGCTGAGACAAATTATTTCACAGCCCATTTCACTCAGCGATTTTGCCAATATTGAAGCACTGACCCTTTTCCAGATGGAAAAAGTTCGCTGGAGTAAAAAGTGGGAAATCACCCCCCTTATCCTGGAACATGGAAAGCGGGGAGAGCTCCTTTCGACTGATTCGATGTTTGCTGTCATCTATCCGGAATTTGCCTACTATCATCCGCGAATTGCCGTCTGGTTGGAAGAGCTGGATATTCAGCCGGAGCCTGATGGCGGTGAACTGCTTAGCCGGCTTTATAAAATCAATCCCGACGATCAGCCAGTGCGAGAATCTTTCAGTATTGCAATGCGCTATCCGCCAACGCTCCCGGATTTAGAAAAGGTGCAGCTCTATCGCTACGATGGGGCAAAAAGAAAGTATTCACCGGCAGGAGGCACACCGGCTGCGGGTGAATACTATATCCAGACAAGAGGCGGCTCTGGTACCTATGCCCTTATCAGAGACCTGAAAGCGCCCACTATCAGCAAGCATTTTCCTGCCGATGGCGGCACATACGATGCTAAAGACCTGAAGCGAATCTGGGCTGATCTCGATGACAATCTCAGTGGTTTTGGAAATGGCAGCGGCCTGGCAGTCTATGTCAATGACCAATGGATGCCTCACTACTACAACGGACCAACAAAAAGGCTGGAAACAACTAATATTCCCTGGCGGCCAGGAAGACAAATTGTGAGGTGGATCATCACCGATACTGCCGGCCATCAAACGGAAAAAACGATTCTCTTTTACGTGCGAAAATGAGCATTTTCTTGTGAACCCGAGAAAAAGAGCCCAAATTATCCTTATGCAGAATTTTAAGATAAAAAATGGGGGTAGAGACTCTGCTGCACCCCTTTCTCAAAAAATGACACCGTTTCAGAGGAGGAAAAATGGACAATAAGCTGATAGAAGCAGCGATGGCAGCGCGGCGCAATGCCTATGCGCCATATAGTGAGTTTTATGTTGGGGCGGCTCTGACTGATGAGTCAGGGAAGCTTTATCTCGGCGCCAATGTGGAAAGCAGCAGTTATGGCCTCAGTATCTGCGCCGAAAGACACGCCATCGGCGCCGCCGTCGTATCTGGCGCAAGGAAATTCACTCAAATGGTTGTTGCCAGCGATCGGGGCGTTTCCCCTTGCGGCGCCTGCAGGCAAGTTATCTGGGATATCTGTGGCGACATTGACCTGATCATGGT
>DSDE01000132.1 GCA_011049095.1 Fidelibacterota bacterium | reverse complement strand
GTCTTAGGCGGCATTTGATCATTTCTCACGACGATTGCGATTTTTTGTATCAAATCACGTTGTTTTTCAGGACTATATTGATTCCAGTTCCCGAGATCGAGATATTGCCGTCCCTCTTTTACGTGGTGCCTGATGAGGATAGACATCGGGACAATCTGGCTGTACCAAGGCCAGTTGGTCTCAGTAGTATGGCAGTCGTAGCAGGCTTTTTGAAAGACATATTCTGCATCTGGCGTCAATGGCGGTAAATTCTGTATGGTGGCATTTTCCACTTGCTCTGATGGCACAAATTGCAAAGCAACAATGATGATGGTGAAGATTATGATAGTCAGGCCAAATCGAAACATAAAAGTTTCCTTTCACATATTTTTCATAACTACAGAAAATAGTGTCTTTCAGTGATAGAATCAAGGCATTAACTAAAAGCCCGGCAGTTTAAATCGCCCGCCTTTTTTTTCCACTTTAATATCTTTCAGGCTGGGTGATTTGATTCTCACCAGAAAAAAGTACCCCTGACCCATTCCGCCGGGTGTCCAGTCAAATTTCAGCTCCCAGCAGTGCATATCACGGTAGAGACTAAAGCTGTGATAGCTGAGCTTGCCTTCAAGTATATCAAAATTTGCCCGGTAACTCAGCTTCCAGGCAGCTGTGATTTGGGCAGAAAAACTCGTGGCGGCGGTGATTGTTTTCACTTCATTATCGGGTACGGAGGCGCTGTAATTGTAGCGGAGATTGAGACTGCCGCTCCATTTTGAAATGCCAGCAGTGCTTTTGCTGGTGTCGCTTTTATCTTCTTTGAAATTGAAACCTGTATCAAAACTGAAGCGGGTCATTCTGGGGATATCATAATATTGATCAATGCGACGGCGGCTTTCCAGGTCATATACATAGGGGTCAAAACTGGCGCTGCCGCTAAATGCCAGCCCGGCCGGCAACTGACTGGCGCGGTATGTCAGGCTGATGGGGTTTAGTTTCAGAGAATCGGCTTTCAAATTGTATCCGCTGGAGAGATTCATTGTTAGAAAATCATATTTCCTGAATTTGCCATCTTTTTGCTTTACTTTAGCTGTGAATTGATTTCCCAGGGAGAATGAAAACGATTGGCTTTCTGAAGATGGTGTGCTGCCGGCCAGTGTGCCGCCGAAATAATCGTGACGAAAGCTGTTACCCAAATCGGTGATCCCGTTAAAGACATAGTTTTGATTCTTGGAGAAATCGGGTCTGTAGCTGTAGCTGAGAGTGGGGCTAAGGATGTGGCGGATGGCAGAAAGATGGCGAATATTTACAGGAAAAATACCGTAAAATTTACTAGAGGAGCTAAAAGTTGCCGAATAGGTACCCCGTCGTTTAAACGCTTCCAGTTCATCGAGAATAACTTTGCCGCTGGCGCTGTCGGTCAGAATGATTCCATTTTCCAGGCGGGGAGAATTATATTTCATAATCCAGTCTTCAGTCCAGTTTATGGAAGGCGATAGGCTGAGCCAGCCCAAAAACTTATCACTGAAACGCAGTCCGCCCCGATGCTGCATATGATTTTTAGTATCACTAAGGAAGCTGCTGTCACTTTGCAACGTGCTGGTATAATTATTGGTAAAGCGGCTGTTTACATCATAAGTGATTTTATGAAACCAGCGTTGATTTTGTTCTCCGGCGGATTTTTTAAAAATGGCTGCCGAGCTTTTAGAAAGGGAAATTTGAGGAATTGTGGCTTTCACATTACCGCTGATCAGGTCTTCGGTGCGGCTGAGGTTGGCGCTCAATCCAAATGGTCCCACCCGTGTCGTATAGGTGGCGGTGCTCAAGAGCTGCTGGGTCAGCCGTTCTTCCAGGCTTGTCCCCAGAGACTGATAATAATTTCGATCATTGGTATAGCTGCCACTGATAGCCAGCCGGGACTTTGGCCCGATATTCTGATTGTGGGTAATTCTGAAATCAAAACTGCGTTGCTGGCTGTCAGTCAGGAATTTATTGTTATAGCTGCCGCTGATATTTCCCGTGAGATAATATCGAAGAGCATAGCGGGTGCTGTTTCTCAATAAAATTCCCTGATTATCATAAAAGTCGAGGGTCATTTTTGTATCGAAATAATCATTTGGCGCCCAATAATATCCACCGCCTTTGAGAAAGCGTCCCGATACTGCGCCGCTGCCATAGCCTGGCATCAGCCAGCCACTTTGCCGCCCCCCCTTTTTTGTTGGGAAAAAGCCAAATGGCAAGTAAAAAAGCGGCACATAATCAATCTTTAATATCAAGGGTTTGGCAAAGACTTTATCATTGGGAATAAGCTTCATCTGCCGTGCTTCAATCCAGTAGTGAGGTTCTGGTTCATCACAGCTTGTATAGCGGCCATATTCGACATAAAAGGCGGTGTTTTCGCGGTTCAGGATTTTTTCTCCGTAATAGATGCCGTCTTCTACATTTGTTTTAGCATTTTTGATTCGGCCTTTTCGCGTTTCCATATTATAAACCAGCTCTTCGCCATAGATGGGATTATTACCTTTTTGTTCCATTTTTGGAAGGCTGACCATTCCGGTATCGCTTATTTGAGGCAGGGCAGTGAGAAGGTTTCTACGCCATTCGACCCGGATGGTATCAGCATCAAGACTCATATCACCATAAATTAGCCGGGCAGTTTTTGATAGGCGGGTAAGCTGCAGCGGTATATGAT
>DSDE01000409.1 GCA_011049095.1 Fidelibacterota bacterium | reverse complement strand
GGGACGGACAGGTCCAAATTAAGCAACACTTCGACTCCGCTCAGTGACCGCACTTCGTCCGTCGACTGACGGCTCAGTGACCGGGGCTGTCACAAATTCAGGGAAGAATATTTCACAGGGCGTGAAGGCCCGGATTAAGGCAGTCAGCATAATCTAATTTATCGATAGAAAAATTTATTTTGGACAGCAGTGACACAAAACCACCGCTCAATCAGGGTTTAGCGCTTTTTGACCATAGATCAAGCTTTCTTATTTTCAAACTACACCGCCTCTCCTAATATGCCTCACAGAATATTTTTTTAAAAAATCCTCCCCAGGTGAAAAGCTATCCCCCTTTGCCTTTCCAGGCTTTTTGGCTATATTTTCTCGATGAAACTAACAGAGGAACAGCAGGCCATCATTGCTTCCAGGGCAGATATAAAAATCAATGCTGTAGCCGGCAGTGGAAAAACCAGCACCATCATTGAATATGCAAAAAGCCGCCCAAAAGGAAGCCGTATCCTCTATATCGCCTTTAATAAATCTGTGCGGCTGGAAGCTATGGCAAAATTTACCCGCGCCGGACTGCAAAATGTCAAAGTGGAAACTGCCCATTCTCTGGCATTCAAGCAGATTATATACAAATACCAATATGAGCTTGCCACCCAAGGCTATAAAAGCTATGAAATTGCCAATATTCTTGGCCTTAAAGTACGGGGCGATAAACTTGGACACTTCATTTTGGCAAACCACATCAGCAGATTTGCCGCTTACTTTTGTAATAGTGACAGGCAGCGGGTTCATGACCTCAATTACCTTGACCTTATCATTGACCCAAAAGCCCAAAGCTATGTAAAAAGCAACTACAGCTATATCGAGAAAGAGACACGAATCTTCCTGGCTAAAATGGATTCCGGTGAAATTCCTGTTACCCACGACTTTTACTTGAAAAAATTTCAGCTTTCCAGACCAATTCTGCCCTATGATTACCTGCTTTTTGATGAAGGTCAGGATGCATCGCCGGCTATGCTGGATATTTTTCTGCGTCAAATGGGCAGCAAAGTCATTGTCGGTGATACCCATCAGCAGATTTACAGTTGGCGCTTTGCCGTCAATTCACTGGAAAAGGTTGATTTTCCCACCTTTAAGCTTAGCAAAAGTTTCCGCTTTTCCCAGCAAATTGCCGATTTGGCAATGGCTGTGCTGAAATGGAAAAACCACTTGGAAGCGCTGTCACCGGTGAAGATGTGTGGCAGTGATGTTTCTCAAAAAATTAATAGCCAGGCGCTTATAGGCCGCAGCAATCTGGGGCTTTTGATAAAAGCCATCGAATATATCACAGGCAATAATTCACCAAAATCTATCTATTTTGAAGGAAACATTCACTCCTACACCTACGCCGAAGACGGAGCCAGCCTTTATGATGTTCTCAATTTAGAGCAAGGCCGTCGTTCCCTTATTCGTGATACACTCATTAAGTCTATGGGCAATATGAGTGAGCTGGAAGAGTATATCGAGAAAACCGAAGATAATCAATTGGGAATAATGGTGGAAATAGTCAAGGAATATGGCGCTGAAATTCCCGAAATACTTAGTCAGCTCAAAGAAAAGCACGTAGCCGACGCTGACAAATCAAAGGCAGAAATCATTTTTGGCACAGTGCATCGCTGCAAAGGCATGGAATATGATGCCGTGGAGCTGGTGCCCGATTTTCTCAATGAGGAAGGGCTGCTGAAAGCTATTCGGAATAAGAAACAAAAGCCTGTCAGCCGCAGCAAACTCAATGAGGAAATTAATCTGCTCTACGTGGCCATCACCCGCGTTAAAACATTGCTGCAAATACCAGAATCACTGCTGCCAAATAATTTAGATCAGTCAGTGCAGATTTCCATAATCAAGCCAAAAGAGCATCCTAAAAAAGCGCAAAGTAATGTTATGCCACCACCAGCCAAAGCTGCTTTTAAAAAGAGCATAAAAAGCGAGATCTTAGAGAATATCAGAAAGCGACATGCCGAGGCCTACAGCCCCTGGAACGCGGCTTTAGATGCTGAGCTGCTGCGACTTTATTATAAAGGCGAAAAAGTGAAAAAACTCTCGCAAATATTCGAACGAACACCTGGTGCGATTCGAAGCCGAATCAAAAAATTAATCGAAACATAGAAAAGGATTAAAAATGGAAAAGGCGAGAAAGCAAAAAAGAGCAATCAAAAAAAGAAAAGAAAATCACCAACTCAAATTCTTTTTTATTGTCACCTTTATCTGGTCGTGGTTTTTTTGGCTTCCATTAGCGCTGGCTGGTGTGGGAATTATCACTGTCTCGCCGGAAACAATGGGGAAAATCACCCTCCCTGTATCTATCATCGCAGCTCTGGGGCCTGCTGTCGGTGCATTTGCCGCCATCCGCAAAGAAAAAGGTGCAGCCGGACCCTATTTTAGGGAATTTTTGTCTCTGCGATTTGGCTGGCCTGCCCTGCTCTATCCCTGGCTGATTTTAGGCGGCATCACTTTTATAGCCTGGATTCTCCCTGAACTATTTGGCCAGGCAAGATTGCCTATGCTCCTGCCAAGTATCTGGGTTTTTCCACTCTATCTGCTGATTATGGTCTTTCTCGGCGGTGGACAGGAAGAGCTGGGCTGGCGCGGCTATGCGATGCCACGGATGGAAGCAGAATTTGGCATCTGGAAGGCTAATCTCCTTTTAGGCATCATCTGGGCTATAT